>CANHBA010000212.1 GCA_947458985.1 Flavobacteriales bacterium | reverse complement strand
TTCAAGATGTAGTTCTCAAATTCGATTTCGGCACGTGCCTCGAGCTCGCGCGGCGTGAGTACTTCCATTTCGTTGAACAACTTCACGACTTTTTTGTCGTGCCAAACTTGAAGTGCACGCGGCGTATCTTTCAGGTTAGAAAGACCGCGTTTTTCGGCGTCTTTTACCCATTCGTCGCCATAGCCATTGCCTTCGAAACGGATTTTCTTGGAGGCTTTGATGAGCACTTGCAATTCTTTGAGGATGGCTTCGTCTTTAGATTCGCCTTTTTCAATGCGCGCGTCTACTGAAATTTTGAAGGCACGCAATTGCTTGGCCATAATGGTGTTCAAGACAATCATGGCAGAGCCACAGTTGGCAGATGAACCTACTGCACGGAACTCGAACTTGTTGCCCGTAAAGGCAAATGGTGAGGTGCGGTTGCGGTCGGTGTTGTCTAGTAAGATCTGTGGAATTTTGCCAATATTGAGTTTGAGCTCGGTTTTGTCTTGCGGAGTCATTTTACCAGCCTTGATATTTTTCTCGAGGTCGTCTAATAATTGTGACAACTGCGTCCCGATGAAGGCTGAAATGATCGCTGGCGGCGCTTCGTTGGCACCCAAGCGGTGGTCGTTACCTGCAGAGGCGATGGCAGCGCGGAGTAAATCGGCGTTGTCGTGGATGGCCATGATGGTATTGACAAAGAAGGTCAAAAACTGCAAGTTTGACTTTGGATTTTTACCCGGAGCCAAGAGATTGACACCCGTGTTGGTGCTCAAAGACCAGTTGTTGTGTTTACCTGAACCGTTCACTCCCGCAAATGGTTTTTCGTGCAACAACACGCGGAAGTTGTGCTTGCGTGCAATTTTCTCCATGATGTCCATCAACAATAAGTTGTGGTCGTTGGCCAAGTTGCACTCTTCAAAGATAGGCGCACACTCAAACTGATTTGGCGCTACTTCGTTGTGACGGGTTGTGACAGGAATACCCAACAACAAAGACTCCACTTCGAACTCGCGCATAAATGCATTGACGCGCTCTGGAATAGAACCAAAATAGTGGTCTTCTAATTGCTGACCTTTAGCAGGTGCGTGTCCGAAAAGTGCACGACCTGTAAGCATGAGGTCTGGGCGCGCATTGAACAACGCGGAATCAATTAAGAAATATTCTTGTTCCCAACCTAAAGTAGCATTTACTTTGTTGACGTTTTTGTCGAAGTACTGACACACCTCAACTGCAGCCTGATCTACAGCGTGTAGGGCTTTGAGCAAAGGCATTTTGTAGTCGAGAGACTCGCCAGTGTAGGAAATGAAAATGGTTGGAATACAAAGTGTTTTGCCAATGACAAAAGCTGGAGAAGATGGATCCCAAGCGGTGTAGCCGCGGGCTTCAAAAGTATTGCGGATACCTCCGTTCGGAAACGAAGAGGCGTCTGGTTCTTGTTGAACAAGCATGTCGCCGTCGAAACGCTCAATGGCTTTACCCGGGCCAATAGGTTTTAAAAAGGCATCGTGCTTTTCAGCGGTGGTGCCGGTGAGTGGCTGAAACCAGTGTGTGTAGTGTGTTGCACCTTTAGAAATAGCCCAGTCTTTCATGGCGCTCGCCACTTGATCTGCGTATTTACGGTCCAGACGCGTGCCGTTCTGAATGGCTTCGGTCATGAATTTGTAAGTGTCAGAAGGAAGGTATTCCCGCATGACATCTTGGTGAAATACATTTTGACCGAAAAGATCCGAAAGTTTGCCATTGTACTCAATGTGCTTCGGTTCGCGGTGCAAAACATCTTGATACGCTCTTAGTCTTTTTGTTGCCATTTTTATAAATTTTTGACAAAGGTATTTATTTTTTAGGGGGTCAAACAAAAATTTATTGCATTTTTTCAACACAACCCCCTCTTTTTTAACTTTAAATTAAAAAATCATCAATTTATTGTGCTTTCGAGAAGTTTCCTGAAATTTGCTACATGCAAAAGCAATGGCTGATCGAACGCTTTACCCAAGCCCTCCCAGGCGAGCTCGCTCATGCGCCCTACAAACGCTACCGCCAAGAATTTGAAAAAGAACATGCCGCACAAGAAAGACGCGCAGCTGCAGTTGCCCTGCACTTCTACCTCAAAGACGAGGCCTGGCATTTCATTTTAATTGAACGCAGCACTTACAACGGGCAGCACAGCGGTCAAATGGCTTTCCCGGGCGGCAAACCCGAAGCTACAGATCCTCATCTAGAATATACCGCACGCAGAGAATCGTTAGAAGAAATTGGCATTCCGATAGCTTCAGGCCAACACCTGCAAACGTTGTCAAAAGTTTGGATACCCGTTTCTGGTTTTGAGGTCAGTCCTTTTGTCTTTCTGCATGAAGCAGCTCCCCTACTCCAACCCGACCCACGAGAGGTGCAAGAGATTTTTAGTGTGGCCCTTTCTGATTTATTAAAAGAAGAAAGTTGTATTCAAAAAGATATCCGTATTCCTGGAGGCGTGACCTTGAAAGACCACCCTTGTTTTTTGTTAAATAACAAAATTGTGTGGGGCGCCACCGCGTTAATGTTGAATGAGGTGCGGATGATGTTACGGTAATTTTACTTATTGACAACCAATTCCATATTTATTTAAAAAATAAGAAATTGAGCTAAAAATCTCTTTACTATCGGTTTTTGCGGTAGTTATAATAACGAACACTATTAAAACCACCTTTAATCAAGAAATATGGAAGGGCAATAATTCACATTTAATCTGAGTTATCGAAAGTGTCCGAAGGATGGTGTAAAAATCTTTGCCTTCAAAAAGTAAAAAAATGATGATTAAACAATTCTCATTTGTAATTTTGTAAAACAAAAGCATGGCAACTCCGATTAAAATAACTCCCTCATTGAGTGGTAAGCAGTCAAGAAAGTTCAACGAACAATTGGCTGTGACCTCTACGAAGCGCGTAAGTGCAGAAGAGAAAAATCGTATTTTTTCTCTTGTGGAGAAGGTTTTATCGAATCAGAAATCAAGATAATACACTGTGGTTTTGTCCGAACTTTCATTCGATGGATTAT
>CANHBA010000211.1 GCA_947458985.1 Flavobacteriales bacterium | reverse complement strand
CGCATTACTTTGAGGGTGGCGTCGGAAGTGTGTTCAGGTGCCACTTTCAAGCGACCAGAAACGTGACGGGTAATAACTTGCTCGATGTATTCGTCGTGGTTGCCGTCTTCGTTGTTTTTATTGAAGTCGTCTACGAGAAGGTCGTAGCGGATACCCGAACCTACAAATGCTTTTTTGACCCCAGGGAATTTGTCAATTTTGCGATAGAGCTCGGTCATTTGTTTGTGGGAGGTATCGAGGTTATGACAAATGACAGGATGTATACAACTTGGCGAAACACATTTGGCGCAAATGGCTTCGTCTTTGCCTTTCATGCGGTACATGTTAGCAGATGGCCCGCCGATGTCAGATAAATAACCTTTGAACTCGGGGTGTTTGGTGAGTTCTTCTACTTCCTTGAGGATTGACTTTTCACTGCGCGAAGCAATGAACTTGCCTTGGTGGGCAGAAATGGTACAAAAACTACAGCCTCCAAAACAACCTCGGTGTGTATTGACCGAGAATTTGATCATGTCGTAGGCAGGGATGGCGCCGCGCTTTTTGTATTTAGGATGCGGTAGCCTGGTGTAAGGTAAGTCGTAGGAACCGTCCATTTCCTTTTCAGTCATGGTTTTGAAAGGCGGATTAATAACCAGCGTTTGGCTGCCAACTTGTTGAATAATGCGGTTGGCTGCCCATTTATTGGACTCGACTTCTACAATTTTGAAGTTGGCTGCATATTTGAGTTTGTCTTGTAAGCAGACTTCATGGCTGGCTAGCTCGACGGTTTCCCAATTTTTATTTTTAGGAAGTTCCGACGCTGCATTTTGCAAGAAAGCCACCTGATTGATGGTTTTGGCTTGTTCAAACGGCACTCCTCTTTTGAGAAGGCGCAGCAAGGTTCTGAGCGGTTGTTCACCCATTCCGTATACCAGTAAATCGGCTCGGGCGTCCACGAGAATGGACGGCATGAGTTGGTCTTTCCAGTAGTCGTAGTGGGTGACGCGACGCAAAGATGCTTCTATGCCGCCGAGTAAAACCGGAACATCTGGGTAAATATCTTTGAGGATATTGCTATATACAATACTTGCGTAATCTGGGCGAAAACCCGCTTGCCCGCCTGGGGTGTAGGCATCTGTTGAACGCAAACGTTTGTTAGCGGTGTAGTGATTGACCATGGAGTCCATGCAGCCAGCGGTTACGCCAAAGAAATACTTGGGTTTGCCTAGCTTTTTGAAATCGCGGAGGTCGTCTTGCCAATTAGGCTGAGCAACAATTCCGATCCGAAATCCTTCGCTTTCTATGATGCGGCCAATGACGGCCGTGCCAAAGCTAGGGTGGTCGACATAGGCATCGCCGGAAATGAGGATGACATCAAAGGCCTCCCAGCCTCTTTTTTCAGCTTCTTTTAAAGATAAAGGTAGCCAATCGGAAATCGGGCGTTCAGAGTTCATGTTACAAAGATACACCAAGAACAATGCGTCCTGAATTTTGTTGTAATTTTGTCGAAGAAATCTATCAATATTCACCTTAAAAACAAGATCAAAATGGCTTTTGAACTTCCAACACTACCTTATGCTTACACCGCGCTAGAGCCGCACATCGATGCTCGTACAATGGAAATCCACCATAGCAAGCACCATCAAGCATACACCACAAACCTCAACAATGCAATTGCAGGTACCGACATGGAAAGCATGTCTATCGAAGCTATTTTAAAAGTTTGCAAAGACAAACCAGCTGTTCGCAATAACGGTGGCGGTTTCTGGAACCACAATCTTTTTTGGGAAATCATGGCGCCAAATGCAGGCGGTAATCCAAGTGGTGAACTCGCAGCAGCAATCGATAGCGCTTTTGGTTCTTACGAAGCATTCAAAGACGAATTCGCGAAAGCAGCCACCACACGTTTTGGCTCAGGCTGGGCTTGGTTGTGTGTAACCAACGGCGCACTCGAAATTTGCTCTACTGCCAACCAAGACAACCCACTCATGGGCGAAGGCTGCAACGGAACCCCAATTCTTTGCCTAGACGTTTGGGAACACGCTTACTACCTCAACTACCAAAACCGTCGTCCAGATTACATCAATGCTTTCTTTAACGTCATCAACTGGGATGTTGTTGGTGCTAAATTTGCTGCTGCAAAGTAAGGAGCTAAAAGAAATAGAATTTTGTAGGGCGACTCGTTAGGTCGCCCTTTTTTGTGTTATGTTTACGTTAACAAACTAGAATCGCCTTGAGATTGGTTTTTCAAGCCGCTACATTTGTTCCTAAATTCTCAAACAATGGCAGGTATATTAAGCTACTTCTTACCCAAAGACAAAGTATTCTATTCGCTTTTTGAAAAAGCAAGTGACAATCTAGAACTTATTGCTCAAAAATTATTGCAGCTCGTGCACGAATCAGACTACAACAAACGTGCGGCAATTATTGAAACAATGCGCGATATCGAGCACCAAAACGATAATATCACCCACGAAATATTTATCGAACTCGGTAAAAACTTCATTACGCCTTTTGACCGCGAAGATATTCACGCACTTGCATCTGCATTAGACGATATCGCTGATTACATCTATGCTTCAGGAAAGAAAATCAACTTCTATAAAATTGACCCGATTTCTGATCAAGGTATTCAAAAAACAGCAGCAGCTATCAACGACGCAGTAATTGCTGTGAAAGCGGCAGTTATGGAATTGCGCAATCTTAAAAACACGCAAAAAATCATTGAGTGTGTGATCAAAATCAATAGCATCGAAAACAATGCCGACAACATCTTTGATATGAGCATTGAGCAACTATTCAACTCTGACGTAGACGCCAAGGAACTCATCAAAAGACGCGAGTTGTACATGGTAATGGAAACTGCCACTGACAAATGTGAAGACGCAGGTAACGTGATCGAATCTATCGTAGTCAAATACGCATAATCGATACTATTCATTTTTTAAAGCAAAACAAATGTTTACTTTATTACTTATCGTAATTGGCATCGCCCTGCTTTTTGACTTAGTCAATGGGTTTCACGACGCAGCCAATTCCATTGCAACGGTTGT
>CANHBA010000210.1 GCA_947458985.1 Flavobacteriales bacterium | reverse complement strand
TTCCTCCACACAAAAGGCGGCCTGCGGCCGCCTTTTGGATCGTTTGGTTGGTGTGTGCTGTCTAGGGCAATACAACGAGGTCGTTGATTTCGACTTCGGTGACGAAGCGGCGCTGGCCGCCGAAGCGGTAGAAGCGCCCAACGAGTTTGCCTTCGATGGCGAGGTGAACACCTTTGGCGCCGAATTCTTCGACGACTTTGGCCCAGCGGCCCCAGGCGCTGAGGAGGTGCCATTGGCTGCGTTGGCGCATGATGCCGTCGGTGTCGAGGTATTGTTCTTTGGTGGCGAGCGTGAAGCGCATGAGCTGCTTGCCGTCTTCGAGCTGAACGTGGCGCGCCTCGGCGGTCATGTAGCCGATGAGGTTGACGTGGTTCATGTGCAAGTTGGGGTTGGCCGACATACGGGGCAACTCAGGCTGCGTTTTCGGTGCTTGCTGCTTCATGGTTGGTTTTTTTGGGTTGAACCATGATGAAATCATAGAGCTCGATGATAGTGGCAAAACGTTTTTCGCCCGCTTTGTTTTCGTATTGTTGGTTGACCAACTTGCCCTCGACGACTACCTCCATTCCTTTTTCGAGCTTTTCGCCGACTTTTTCGGCAATTTTGCCCCAGGCGTTGATGGTGTGCCACTGGGTGTAGTCGTGCCATTCGCCGTTTTTGTCTTTGAAATTTTCGTGGGTAGCCAGCGAAAAACGAGCGAGCAAACGCCCTGAATCGAATTTGACAATTTCTGGTTGGCCGCCCAAGCGCCCCATCAGGCTGACTTTGTTTTTAAAAGCATTCATAACTAAAAATTTAATTGGTGAATGCCAAAGTTCAGGCGAGTGGCAGCCAAGAGTCGGTAGTTAAGTACTTAATGTCGGATAATTATAGCCGCGGCCCATTTTTCTTTCACAAATGCTGAGCTACCAAAGGTTTTGCGACTTTATCCAATAAAATTGCGTCCTTTGCGTTTGTAGCAAAAAAACACGACCATGTCTAAGATCAAAAACAATCTGTATTTCAAAATTGGCGGTATCGTCCTGATCGCCTTGCTTTTACTCATCCCGACTGGCATGATCAAAAGTATCATTTACGAACGCGAACAAACCCAAAGAGAAGCCATCGACGAAGTCAGTGAAAAATGGGGCGGGGAGCAAACGTTACAAGGGCCAGTGCTCACCATTCCGTATACGCGTTACGTCAAAGAAGTGGACAAAGCATCTGGAAAAGAAACCTTGGTGCAGATCACTGAAAGACTCCACGTATTGCCGAGCAAACTCAATGTGCAAGCAAGTGTAAATCCAGATCGCAGACACCGCGGTGTATATGAAATTGTGGTTTATAAATCGGTATTGCACGTCAGCGGAGAGTTCACTAAACTCGACTTCAAAGACCTCGAAAGCAAAGGCCATACTTTTAAATTCAACGAAGCCACCCTAGATGCAGGTATTGGTGATTTGCGCGGCATCGAAAAACAAATCAACCTTAACTGGGACGGACAAAAAATTGGCTTCAATCCTGGCGTATCGAATCAAGATGTTTTTTATACCGGCATCAATGCGAAAGTAGCAATTTCACCAACCGATGATCATTTGTACCGCTTTAGTTTTGATGTAGAACTCAACGGCAGTCAGCAATTATTTTTCACGCCTGTAGGTAAAGAAACCGATGTGGTACTGAACTCTGATTGGCAAACCCCAAAATTCACGGGTTCTTTCTTGCCAGATCAGCACACAACTGATAAAAATGGTTTCAAAGCACACTGGAACGTCTTGAACCTCAACCGCAATTATCCACAAAGTTGGACGGGTTCTAGCTATAAAATCTATGACTCTGCCTTTGGTGTTGACCTCAAAATACCTGTCGATAACTACCAAAAATCGCATCGTACCATTCACTACGCTTTGCTTTTCATCGGCCTGACTTTCTTGGTTTTCTTCTTTATTGAGATATTCCAATCTTCAGGAATTCACCCGATTCAATATATTTTGGTGGGTATTGCGCTTGTGGTCTTCTACACCCTATTGCTTTCTATTTCCGAACATATTCAGTTCAACAGCGCCTTCTTGCTATCGGCTCTGGCTACGGTCATACTGATCAGTACTTATGTACGTGCCATTTTAAGATCCTTAAAAATGAGTTTGTTCATTGCAGGGCTTTTGTCAATGCTGTACATTTTCATATTTGTGATCATTCAGCTTGAAGACTTAGCGCTTTTGATTGGTAGTATTGGGGTGTTCATCATTCTAGGGCTCGTGATGTATTTCTCCAGAAAGATTGACTGGTACAACCTCAATCAGCAAAACCCAGAAGCTTAACGCGTCCAGATCTCATAACTCTTTAACGCTTGGTGCTGCAGCATGGACAAACCGTTCATTACTGCGGCACCTTGTGCTTTAGCGCGTTTCATGAGTTCTGTTTGGGCCGGATTATACACCAAATCAATCACTAAATGTGCGGGCGTCAAAAATTCAAAAGGAAGCTCAATGGATGCATCGACGTTCGGAAAAGTACCGATTGGCGTACAGTTCACTAAAACTTTACAGGCCTTCAACATATGTTCGTTGATTTCGGAGTAAGTATAAACCCGATTTTGGTGATCTGGTTGGCGAGAAATATAAAAAACCTCAAGACCCAATTGCTTGAATACATGCGCCACCGCTTTTGAAGCGCCGCCGGTCCCGAAAATGAGTGCGCGCTCGTGCTCAAAAGTTAAAAAGGGCTTGATGCTTTGGGCAAAACCGTATGCATCTGTATTGTAACCCACCTTCTCGCCGTTTTCAAAAGCAATGACATTGACAGCACCAATTTGGGTAGCGCTGTCGTCTAGGCGCTCTAAAAAAGGAATGACACTTTCTTTGTAAGGAAAAGTAACATTGAGTCCGGATAGGTTTTGATCAAAAATCGATAGAATCTCTTCTATTTCATTCAATTCGAAATTGGAATACGTCGCAGTGATATTGTTTTTCTCAAAGTAGTCCTTGAAAAAGGCAGCTGAAAATGAATGCCCTAGTGTTTTGCCTATGAGGCCGTAGTTTTTTGTCATGTTTATTGGATCGAAAAAATGATTGGCAAGCGAAAAT
>CANHBA010000209.1 GCA_947458985.1 Flavobacteriales bacterium | reverse complement strand
GGTAAGTTGAGCCAAATCTGAAAAAGTTCCAGTGGGTTGTCTTTGTCTTGGTTGAGTAGCGGAAACATTTCGGCGTGCTGAACTCCTTTTCCGGCGGTCATCCATTGGACATCGCCGTTGCCATAGCGGCCTGCTGCACCCATGCTGTCGGCGTGATCTACGAGCCCTGTTCTGACCACCGTAATGGTTTCAAAACCGCGGTGCGGATGCCCTGGGAAACCAGGCACAGTGGAGCCGTGATACATTCTAAAGCCGTCTTTAACGATGAAATCTTGACCCATATGTCGACCTTCAAAATTGCTTGGGTCTGGACCTAATGCCGCATTACCTTTCGGAAAGAAATCTTCGTGGTGCACGCAAAACAAGAAGGGATCGAGGGTTTCCCATTGAAAACCAAGTGGGCGAATTTTGGAAACAAGCGGCGTATGCATCGGAACTGATTGTGTTTTGGAGAATAATTGAAAAGGCTGCACAAAAACGGCACCCAAGCCCAAGCCTAGGCGAGACAAAAAGGAACGACGTTCTAAAGGACTAGACATAACTGAAATGTTTGCCCTAAAATTAAGGTTTTTCTGGAGGACTCGCCCTTAACTTAGGTCAATAAATCAGGCTAAGCCTCTAGTTTGAAGGCAGAAGTTTGGTGGAAAGTAAGATCTGGGTAGTCTTGTTCGGCCATTTGCAATAAAAATGTTGTTTCAGCTAAGAAAACTAAATTTTCATCTTTATCTAAGGCGAGGTAATTGCTTTTGGCGCGCTTGAAATTAGCGAGTTGCTCTGGGTTGGTGCTGGTGATCCAGCAAGCTTTGAAGTAGTTGCGTGGCACAAAACGGCAATTGGCGCCGTATTCGTGAATAAGGCGGTAGTTGATGACCTCAAATTGTAGTTGGCCCACAGTACCTACAATTTTACGATTACCTGGCTGTTGTATAAACAACTGCGCTACTCCTTCGTCGATGAGCTGGCGAATGCCTTTTTCTAATTGCTTAGATTTCAAAGGATCGAGGTTTTCTAGTTCTTGGAAGATTTCTGGAGAGAAAGATGGCACCCCCTTAAAGAGCATCTTTTCACCTGTAGTAAGGGTATCACCAATTTTAAAAGAACCGGTGTCGTATAAACCGATGACATCACCAGGATAGGCGTCGTCGATGACGCTTTTGTCTTGGGCCATAAAAGATGTCGGATTCGGGAATTTCATGTCTTTGTTGAGGCGCACGTGGTGATAGAACTTATTGCGTTCAAAACGACCTGAAACGATGCGTAAAAAGGCGATGCGGTCGCGGTGTTTGGGGTCGAGGTTGGCATGGATCTTAAAAACGAAGCCAGAAAAGCGGTCGTCGGAGGGATCTACCATGCGGGTATCGCTCTCGCGACCCTGAGGCGATGGCGAAATTTCGCAGAAGGTATCGAGTAGCTCCTTGACGCCAAAATTATTGACTGCCGAGCCGAAAAAAACAGGTGCGACATCGCCCGACAAGTATGTATTGCGGTCAAAGGCATCGTATACACCTTCGATCATGTCGAGTTCTTCGCGCAATTCGGTTGCCGGAGCTGCGCCAATGATTTGGTCGAGTGCAGGGTCGGAGGTATCGGCAATAGAGACGACATCTTCGGCAATTTTGGTTTTGTTGGCCGAGAATAAGTTCAGGCTTTGTTGGTAAATATTGTATACACCTTGGAAACGATCGCCCATACCGATTGGCCAAGTGAGCGGACGCACTTTGATGGATAATTTGGCTTCTAGTTCGTCGAGTAAGTCAAAAGCCTCTTTACCATCGCGGTCCATTTTGTTGATAAAGATGATGACTGGTGTTTTGCGCATGCGACACACTTCCATGAGGCGCTCTGTTTGGGCCTCTACCCCATTGGCGCAGTCGATCACGAGGATCACGCTGTCCACGGCTGTTAGGGTGCGAAAGGTGTCTTCGGCGAAGTCTTTGTGACCAGGTGTGTCTAGGATATTGATTTGCTTGCCGTTGTAGGCAAATGCCATAACGGAAGTAGCCACGGAGATACCGCGTTGCTTTTCAATTTCCATGAAGTCGGAAGTGGCCGACTTCTTGATTTTGTTGTTTTTAACGGCCCCAGCCGTTTGAATGGCTCCACCAAAAAGCAAGAGTTTTTCGGTCAGGGTGGTTTTACCAGCATCTGGGTGGGAAATAATGCCGAAGGTGCGGCGTTTCTCGGTGGCTTCTGTGAATCTCATGGGGCTCAACATAAAAAAAGACCGCAAAGCGGTCTTTAAAAATCTATTTGTAAAGCGAAATTAGAAAATTTCGTTGGCAGCAAAATGGAATTTACCTTCGATTTCAGCGTTTTCGTCTGAATCAGAACCGTGAACTGCATTGCGACCTTTGCTTTCAGCATAAGCTTTACGGATGGTTCCGTCTGCAGCTTCAGCTGGATCTGTAGCACCGATGAGTGCACGGAAATCAGCAACAGCGTTGTCTTTTTCAAGAATTGCAGCAACGATAGGTCCGCTGGTCATGTACTCGACGAGTGCGCCGTAGAACGGACGCTCTGCGTGAACAGCATAAAATTCTTTTGCTTGCGCTTCAGTAAGCACTGTGTATTTCATCGCTTTGATATCGAAGCCTGCGCCGATGATCATGTCGATGATTTTGCCCATGTTCCCGTTTTCGATTGCATCGGGCTTAAGCATTGTAAAGGTTCTGTTGGTAGCCATGTATTTCTTTAATTTGGGTGCAAAGATACCACTTTTTTAAAAATCCGTGAAAACTAATTACTTCGCTTTTTTGGTAATGAACTCAATGATGATTCCTAACGTAGGTTGCAAGAGACCAGACGCGTTTTCTAGCAATTTGGTTTGGTAGCGCGTGGGGTCGTTTGGATCGATAACAGGTTGGTTGTTGGCATCTGTTTCCACAAGTAAGATTGGTGCAAGCTGCGCTTTGTAACCGTAGGCATTTTGTACGTCAAAATAGAAATTCATATTGAACTGCTTGAGGTACAACTTTTTATCGACACGAATGTTCAACTGATGAAAACTAGACTCGCGTGCGGTGTTGAGTTGCGTGTAGTCTAGGACGCCAATTCCGTTGACATCCCAATT
>CANHBA010000208.1 GCA_947458985.1 Flavobacteriales bacterium | reverse complement strand
TGCAGAGCGCGTTGAAAAGTATTTCAAGAAGGGTAAGGATAAGAAGGTAAGTAAGGCCAACGGAAGTGCCAAGAATGGCGATATAATCGAAAAAACTGTTCATGTTTATTTTTTTACGAAATTAAAAAAGTCTGCCAATACTTGTGCATTGCCATCTTGATAGGTTTGTATCTCTAAGAGCTGAATGCCGTTCATTAAGAAATTTTCCAGTGTTGCAATCAGTTGGTTTTTGGCAGAAAGATATTGCACCTCAAAACCAAAGCCTTCGGCAATTTTGCCCGGAGATTTTTGGTGTGTGGCTTCAAAATACTGCGCTCTTAATGGTGAGTTTGCCGGCCCTGGAATGATCTGAAAAATACCGCCACCTTGATTTTGTATGATGATGATTTTGAGGTTTTTCGGAAAGGGGTTGGTCCAGAGGGCGTTGCTGTCATAAATAAATGAGGTGTCGCCGCAAACGAGGATGTGTTGTTGCTCAGGGCAGGCAAGCGCCGCGCCAACTGCCGTAGAAACAGAGCCGTCTATGCCGCTGGTGCCGCGGTTGCTGTAATAATTGACGCCTTCAATAGGGTCGAAAAGCTGTGCATAGCGCACCACCGAGCTGTTGGCCAAGTGCAGCGTGCAAGCATTTGGGAGTACTTGCTGAAGCGCTGCAAAAACATCGTAGTCAAATAAGAAGTCAGGGTTGGTTTCAAAGCGTACTTGTTGGTCTTTGGCAAGATAGTCTAGGGCCTTCCATTTCCCTTGGTAATTCATTGAATTCAAGGAGAGGCCTTGCGCTAATAATTCTTTGAAAAACAAGCTTGGATCTATTGGAAGGCAGGCACTCAAAAGCCCAAAGGTGTTCATGTCGGGGAAGTCTGAAGCCAAGCGCCAATGTAACTGCAGCGGTGTTTGACGAAGGTAGGCTTTGATGCGTTTAGACACGATGGCTCCTCCAAGACTAATGAGAACGTCTGGTTGGTAGTTGGAGTCGGTGGCGTCAAAACCGTTCAAGCTGCGGTCTATGCAGGCATTGAAGCGTTCGTGTTGTAAATTTGAGGTGTTCTCAACGAGTACCACTACATTGCTATATTTAGCAAAAAGCGCCAATTGAAATGCCAAGGCAGGATTAGGGTCCATTTGCCCAACCAATACCATGATTTTTTTGCCTGACAACAAAGAAAAGTCAGGTAGTGTAGCGTTCTCGTATTTAGATGAAATTTCAGGAAATTCAAAATCTTGGAAAGCTGCTAGTCCGTATAAAGGTTCGTTGAGCCCGATATTCAAATGAATGGGGCCGGTCCAGGGCTGATGTAAAATATTTAAGAAAGCGTGTAATTGTGCAGTGGTTTGTGGGGCTGCCACAAATTGGTCTTCGTCAAAACCTAAATAAGCGTGCGCATGGTTTTTAAAAACTTCGGCCTGCACAATGGTTTGGCCGTCGCCTTGATTGATCCATTTGGCTGGGCGGTCGGCGGTGAGTGCTAAAATAGGGATATTGCGGTAATAGGCTTCTGAAAGCGCAGGATAGTAGTTCAGGCAAGCAGAGCCGGAGGTGCAGCAAATAGCAACTGGTGTTTGGGTTTGCTGTGCCCAACCAAGTGCAATAAAGGCTGCCGCGCGTTCGTCGTGAACTACTAAAGTTTCAAATTGAGGATGTGCATCAAAGGCAATGGCAAAAGAAGAGTTCCTAGAACCCGGCGACAACACAACTTGGTGAACCCCATGATGGGCGAGGGCCGCAACCACAAATTGGACCAGTTCTTTGTCTGAGCTTTGCATGTCGCAAATTTACTGCAAATCAGAGCAGCCTCAACAAGGTTTGGCTTTTATTTTCGGTTTCTTCCCATTCGAGTTCTGCAACTGAATCGGGCGTGAAACCACCACCCACATAACAATACAGATGTTGGCCCACGACACTACCACAGCGCAAATTGACGAATAGTTTTTGTGCGCCTTCCGTAGCGCGCCCGATGATTCCTGTATATAGCTTGCGCTCATGGCTTTCCGCAGCAGAAATGTATTGTTGCGCTACTTTTTTCGGAAGCCCAGCAACTGCAGGTGTAGGATGGAGGTGCTTGAGCAACAAAGGCAATACGCGGTCTGGCATTTGCCAAGTGAGTTCTTGTAAAAGATGCGTAACAGGGCCTGAACTGTAGGCTTGCACTTCAGAGAGCTGTAATTGCGAACCAGGTATTTGCCGCAGTTGCCCTTCGATGAATTCCGTCACCATGGCGTGCTCGTTGTATTCCTTAAAAGTGAAGTCGCGCTCGTTTGCAGTAGGTTTGGTGCCAGCAAGTGCCATGGTGCGCCAATGGTTAGGTTGGCGTTCTAAAAGCACTTCTGGCGTTGCGCCAATCCAGGTCCCTAAAATGGTGTCGTGAAAATAATAAACGAGCGCATTGGGGTAGTTCAGCAAGAGCTGTTCATACAAATGAAAAGGGTCCGAAATAGTTTGTTCTGATTTTTTAATGCGCGATAGCACAATTTTTTCGGCGATGCCGCGATTGAGGTCTTTGATGAGTTGTTCGGCTTGAACGATATAAGCAGAATGGTCAATGCAAAAAGGAGTTGCTTGCTCCGTTTGCGAAGCAATGGCTTCTTCAGACCAAAAGTAATTAAACTCTTGATTAAAGTTAGACACTACAAATCTATGATTTTCAACGCTTTCAGTTAAAACAAAATTACCTTTCAGGCTTTGGGGTTCTTCTCCGGGAAAGCGAAAGTAAAGCATGTTAGTCTTCTTTAGGCAAGATCATGACGGTGTGTTTGCCATGGCAAATCAGGCGCTCGCTTTGCGCTTCTCTGATTTCAATGGTCCAAAGATGCGTTTTGCGCCCGGCATGAATCAACTTAGCAGTGGCAATAACGAATCCTTCTCGCACAGCCCCAACATGGTTGGCTGCGATGTCCAGACCAACTGAATAATGGGTGAGGGGGTCAATGAGCAAAACAGAACCCAAAGAACCAACAGTTTCCATAAGTGCCACACTTGCGCCACCATGCAATAAACCCATGGGCTGACGCGTGCGTTCATTTACGGGCATGCTCGCTTTTACAAAATCGTCGCCAATTTCAAGATAAGTAATGTCCAGCGCCTCCATGAGTGTACCTGGGTTAAGTGCGTTGAGTTGATCGAGCGGAAC
>CANHBA010000207.1 GCA_947458985.1 Flavobacteriales bacterium | reverse complement strand
CTGGAATTTGGGCAAATGCGGCATCGTAGGCAGATGCGACTTCTCTGCGCGCATCTATGTAGTTGTCTAGTTGACGCAATTTGATGCGCAAAACTGCCGCTTGAATGGTGTCTAGGCGCGAGTTGCATCCCACGACGTCGTGGATGTATTTCTGCTCCTGGCCATGGTTGGCAATCATTTTGATTTTGCGGGCGAGTTCGGCGTCTTGTGTGTAGAGCGCACCGCCGTCGCCATAGCAACCTAAGTTTTTGCTCGGAAAGAAAGAGGTACAACCGATATGCCCAATGGTTCCGGTTTTCTGAACCCTGCCGTCGGCGAGGTGGTAGTCTGAGCCAATGGCTTGTGCGTTGTCTTCCACTACATAAAGTTGGTGTTTGCGCGCTATTTCCATAATAGCATTGAGGTCGGCGGCTTGGCCATACAAGTGCACCGGCACAATTGCTTTGGTGCGCGGGGTAATGGCGGCTTCAATTGCGGCGGCGTCTATGCAAAAAGTTTGCGGATCCACCTCTACAAAAACAGGTGTAAGGCCCAACAAAGCAATGACTTCTGTGGTGGCTATATAAGTAAAGCTGGGTGTAATGACTTCGTCGCCGGGCTTCAGGCCCAAAGCCATGAGCGCAATTTGCAGCGCGTCTGTGCCGTTGGCGCAGGGAATTACGTGCGCAGCGCCGAGGTACGCGCCTAATTCTTGTGCAAAATGGCCCACGGAGGGGCCATTAATGAATGCGGTGGTGTTGATGACCTCAGCTATAGCTTCGTCTATAGCGGGCTTGATCTTTTGGTATTGGGCCGAGAGGTCGACCATTTGTATGTGTTTCATGCGTAAATGAAAGGTGTGAGCGCAAATTTAACGAATGATCGAGAAACTCACGCGGCGGTTAGCGGCGTCCACTTCTAGGGTTTTCCCTGGGTATTTGGTGTCGGTTTTGCCGCGGAAGCTCACTACCAAGCGCTCTTTGTTTATGCCTTTTGACACCAGGTAGTTGGTAACCGCCTCGGCGCGGGCTGCAGAGAGTTTGTTATTGACGTCGTCTTCGCCGTCGGTGTCGGCATGGCCAATGATGCCAATTTTGAGACCCGGGTTGGCGTTCATGTAAGCCACCAAGTTATTGAGCGTGCCATGGTAGGCAATGTTGAGGTAAAATGAGCCCTTCACAAAAAGTACTTCAAACACACCTGCTTCGGCGAGCGTTTTGGAGTCGTCGATGAAAACCTTGACGGTGTCACCTTTGATGACTTCTACGCGTGTTTCGTAGCGCTCCACGACGGTATCGATGCTTTGCATTTGGGTTTTGAGGGCGTCTACTTGCTTTTGAAGCTCGGCAATTTTGGCGAGGTCTGCAGCTTGCAGGCGCGGGGTGTAGGTCCAGTCGGCGTGGGTTTTGGCTTTGCCGAGGTAGTAGTTAAAGCCAATGGTAGCAGAGGCGTAATAGCCACTGAAACCACCGCCTTGTACTGGCGTTGCTTCAAAGTCAAAGCCGTTGTTTTGGCGAATATTGCCCATGAAGCTAACGTCGGCATTGATGCTGAGTTTGTCAGAAACTTTGAATTGCGGCGTAAGACCCACAATGCCTTGGAGCATTTCGTCTACCGAACCCTCTTGCGCATTGAACAACTCGGCTGGGCCAGAAAGTTGGGTTTTGTTCCACATGGTGGCATAGCCGCCGCCTACATGCAATTGCAAGCCAAGGCGTTGGCTGAAATCGTTCATGTGAAGGAGGTCGGTGAGGTTAAAGGTGGGTTGGATGCTGAAACGCAAAGCTTTGGTGCTAGGGTGCGCGTCTTTGAACTGAAAGTTGTCAAAACCTACGTCGAATTTGAGGCCAACACGGTTGTTGAACATGTAGCGGTAGTTGGCTTCGTAGTGCGTAAAGGAATACACACGGGTGGTGTGGAGGGTGTTGTGCATGCCGTCGTGGCCGCCGATAGAAAGGCCTAAAGAAGAGCGGTTATAATCTTGCGCAAAAGTGTTAAATGTTATTGCACAACAAGCGAGTAGGAAGAAATTTTTCATGAGCCTATTTTTTACAAAGGTAACAAATTCAGTGTTGCCATAACGTTAAGGAATGCGGGTATATTATAATTATGTAAATTATTTTTACAAAATAGGGGCAACTAAGCGAAAACGCTTATATTTGCAGGCTTTCAGACTTGTAAGTAGCGCTGCACAAAATACGGTAAAACACACGAAAATGAACTTACTTGAACTCTCTGAAAACTGGTTTGTGGTCTACACCAAGACCCTCGCAGAGAAGAAAGTTGCAGCGCGGCTCACCGAACTTGGCATAGAGGTTTACCTACCTCTTTACACCACCGTTCGGCAGTGGTCTGATCGCAAAAAAAAACTCGAGCGGCCGCTCATCAATTCAGTTGTTTTTGTGCGTTGCACAGTTCCACAACTACAGCGGCTCTACACCGTGCCAAGCGTGGCAGGTGTCTTGCGCCACGACGGTAAACCTGCCGTGGTGCAAAACCATGAAATACAAAACCTCCGCATCTTGCTTCAGCAAGTAGGTGCTGCCGAACTCGAGCCCATTGCGCTAGAGCCCGGCACCGCCATCGAAGTAACGCGCGGGCCTTTCAAAGGCATCATCGGCACTGCCGTTCAGGTGCTCAACTCCTTGCGCGTTATCATCGAGATACGCCAGCTCGGAGTCGCCTTTTCGGTGAATGTACCGAAAAGCTTTGTCAAGACGCTCTAGGCCAATAGGCACGGGGCTTTACTAACCAATTCGCAAAAAGCTACTGTGAGTAGCAAGGGCGAAGCCATGAAAAATCACAACACCCAACCATGAGCAAAGTAGCACTCATTACCGGCATCAACGGCCAAGACGGCTCTTATTTAGCCGAGTTTCTCTTAGACAAAGGTTATGAAGTACACGGCATCATTCGCCGCGCTTCGTATTTCAATACCAGCCGCATTGAACACCTCTACCTAGACGAATTCATCAAAGACGCGCAAACAAAGCGCAAAATTCAACTCCACTACGGAGACATGACCGACTCTAGCTCACTGATCCGCATCATTCAGCAAGTGAAGCCCATCGAAATTTACAACCTCGCAGCGCAAAGCCACGTGAAGGTCAGTTTTGAGGTGCCAGAATACACCGCTGAGTCCGACGCAGTGGGCACGCTGCGCATTT
>CANHBA010000206.1 GCA_947458985.1 Flavobacteriales bacterium | reverse complement strand
GCAAAGTAACAAAAAACAAGCTACGTGAGGGTTCTTTTGATCGATTTTTATGACTCTTTTACGTACAACCTTGCCCATTATTTGGAGTCCATGGACCTCGAGCTCACGGTTTGCCGCTACGACGCACTGAGCGTCCAAATGCTTAAGGCCTCCGATGCTTTAATTTTATCCCCTGGGCCAGGTTTGCCGCGTGAAAAGCAGGGTTTAGAAGAGCTACTGACCGCATTTATTGGTAAAAAACCAATTCTTGGCGTTTGTTTGGGTATGCAGGCCCTCGTTGAACACATGGGCGGCACACTCGAAAATCAAAGTGCAGTCAAGCACGGCGTTTCAGAAAAAATCAATCTCCAACACCACGAAGGCTTATTTAAGCAGATGCCCGCACAAATTGAAGTGGGGCTCTATCACTCCTGGAAGGTAGTTTGTCCGCAAGACTGGATCAGCGCATTAAGCCAAAGTGGCGTACCTATGGCCATAGAGCGTCCGGAGCTAAAGATTTATGGGGTCCAATTTCATCCTGAATCAGTCATGACGCCTTTGGGTAAAGAAATTTTGCGCAATTTTATACAAATTGTTCGTCATGCCTAAGTTTTTCTACTTACTCGCTTTTTGCCTCCTTAGCTTGTTGTCTCAGGCGCAGTCTTGCACCGGCTACTGGATCACCATCGACGACGCCACCGGCCTCAAAAAGTCAATAGTAGAACTATACAAAAAAGATGGCGTGCTTTACGGTAAGGTGGTTTACATCTACAAAAGAGGTAAAGATGGTCCCAACTCCAAATGCACCGAGTGCAGTGGTAAACTTTATAATCAGCCAATTATGGGAATGCTCATTGTCAAGCAAATGCAATGGAGTGGCTCGCAATGGGAAGGCGGCAGCATCCTCGACCCCGACAACGGCAAAACTTACACCTGCACCATTTGGCTCAACGATGCCAACAAAGACAAATTAAACGTCAGAGGTTATATTGGTCCGTTTTTCAGAACACAAGAATGGATCAGAACAGATAAAATTCCGGCCGACTAAAACCTTTTTGTTGAACTTTTGTTGTTGTTTTGTATTCCCAAACTTCAACAAAAAATGAAACGCATTCTCCAAACCCTTTTCTTTTTTATTTTTCCGCTTTCGATCTTTGCCCAAACAGGCGTGTTGTCTGGTAAAGTCAGTAATGCCGCCAATGGAATCCTCGTTTTTCCTGCAAAAGTTTCAATTGTAGAGCTTCAGCAGCTCAAAGCCGTTGACTTCGATGGTCGTTTTAGCTTTGAAGCGCTTGCTCCGGGTATATATACCGTTAAAATTAGTGCTCCTGGTTTTGAAGACAAAATTCAGTCTGAAGTGCTCATCACCAATGCGCGCCCAACGGAGCTCAATGTCGAGCTCGAAGAAAAAGTACAAACCTCCAAAGATGTAAAGGTAAGTGCGGCGCCTTTTCAGCGCAAAGCGGAGTCGCCTAACTCATTGAAGACACTGAGCGCCACAGAAATCGAACGCCTACCAGGGGCCAACCGCGATGTAAGTAAGGTAATTGCAGCACTTCCAGGTGTGGCTGCCCGTGCATCTTTTCGAAACGACATCATTATTCGCGGTGGTTCGCCCGGCGAAAACAAATTTTATCTAGATGGCATTGAAGTGCCGAATATCAATCACTTTGCAACTCAAGGGAGTAGTGGCGGGCCTGTGGGCTTGCTCAATGTCAACTTTATCAGAGAGGTAGAATTTTATTCGGGAGCCTTTCCTGCCAACCGTGCCAACGGACTTTCGTCGGTGCTTTCTTTCAAGCAAAAAGACGGCAATAAAGATGCGCTCATTACCAATTTCGCACTGGGTTCTTCCGATGCAGCCCTCACTTTTGACGGTCCAATTGGTCAAAAAGGCGATTTTATCTTTTCGGTTCGTCGTTCTTACCTTCAATTTCTCTTTGCAGCCCTCAAATTGCCCATTCTACCGACCTACAACGACTACCAATTCAAGTTCAATTTTCAACTCGACCCCAAAAATAAACTCTCCATTATTGGCTTAGGTGCTTTGGATCAGTTCGGCCTTAATACGAGTGTCAATGACGGCCTAACCGATACCGCACAGGTTGAATACAATAATTTCATTTTGGGTAACTTACCCCAACAAGGTCAGTGGAACTACACCATGGGTGCAGTTTGGCAACATTCTTCTAAATCTTCGATTCAAACTGTTGTGGCAAGCCGCAATATGCTCAATAATAGAGCTTATCGCTATAAAGATATGATCGAAGAACCTCAAAACTTACTCCAAGACTACACTTCCTTTGAGGCCGAAAACAAATTGCGTTTTGAACACACTTATCTCAAAAATGGCTGGCGCTGGAATGTAGGCGTAGGCTATGAATACGCAAAATATTTCTCCGATACCTATCAAAAACTCACCATTTTTGGCCAGCCTACAGTCATCGACTTCGAGTCTACGCTCAACTTGCACAAATACGCTGCTTTTTCTCAATTGAGCCGTACTATTTTAAACGAACGCTTGCGTTTATCTTTAGGCCTACGTATGGATGGTACCTCTTACAGTGCTGAAATGCGCAATCCGTTCAAGCAATTTTCACCGATGTTCTCGGCTTCGTATCGCTTGACAGAAAATTGGGCCATCAACACCAATATTGCCCGCTACCACCAATTGCCAGCCTACACCATTTTAGGTTACCGCAATGCAGCAGGCGAGCTTGTCAATCAACAAAATGGCGTTCGCTATATTCAGGCCGACCACTTTGTTTTAGGCACAGAATACTTACTCAAATGGAATGCGCGCATTACATTTGAGGGTTTTTATAAAAAGTACAATTACTATCCTTTTTCCATTGAAGATTCCATTTCTTTGGCCAACATTGGTTCCGATTTTGGCGTCGTGGGAAATGAGCCCATTAGCTCTACTTCAAGTGGCAGAAGCTACGGCGCAGAATTCCTTTACCAACAAAAACTATACAAAGGTTTTTATGCGGTGTTGGCCTACACGTGGGTGCGTTCAGAATTCTTAGACAAAAACAACGTCTACGTACCTACCTCATGGGATAGCCGACACATCGTTTCTTTAACAGGAGGGAAGCGCTTTAAAAATGGTTGGGAATTTGGTATGCGCTGGTTGTTTTCGGGCGGTGCACCTTACACACCTTATGACATCGCTACTTCAAGTCTAACTTCTAATTGGGATGTAAACGGAATTGGGAT
>CANHBA010000205.1 GCA_947458985.1 Flavobacteriales bacterium | reverse complement strand
CCGCGTTTCTTGGATCAAATCGCCGAAGACTACATCCGCACCCAAAATGCCATTCCAGGCTTCAAGGGGCTTTACGGTTGCCCGAGCACGCTCCTCATTTCTGTCAACGAACAAGTCGTACACGGCTTGCCGACGGACAAACCCATCCAAGATGGCGACATCGTTTCTGTCGACTGCGGCTCTTTCTATAAAGGCTACTACGGCGATCACGCCTATACTTTTGAAGTAGGAAACGTAAGCGACGAGAAAAAACAATTGTGTAAAGTCACCAAAGAATGCCTGTATTTAGGCATCGAACAAGCCAATACCGCTAACCGCATAGAAGACATCGGCTTTGCCATTCAGCAACACGCCGAAGCACACGGCTATGGCGTGGTCCGCGACCTCGTTGGCCACGGCTTAGGCAAAGAACTCCACGAAGAACCACAAGTGCCCAACTACGGTCGCCGTGGCCGTGGTAAAAAAATCCAAAATGGCCTCACCATTGCCATCGAACCCATGATCAACATGGGCACCGAAAAAGTCGAAACCCTCGACGACAAATGGACCATCGTCACCGCCGACCGCCTGCCAAGTGCCCACTTCGAGCACAACATCGCGGTTGTCGACGGCCAGCCAGTCATCCTCTCTACTTTCGATTACATTTACGAAGCGCTTGCAAAGTAAATTAAAACTTGAGCAATTGTGGGTGCAACGCAGCTTTGCAGTTGTGCTGATGTTTATGTTTTGGAACGGATACACCGATATATATTGGTTAGCTCCGTCCTTGCTTTTAGATCCTCTCCAGCTATTTTTATGGTTCGTTTTAATTTGGAACTATCGGAGTCAAGTCAAATCACTTCCATATGTCTGGTTACTCGGAGCAGGTGTGCTCTTTACTAACCTTTTTCAATATATACCATCTCTGAAACTGCTAGCCCAAGCATTTGGAGGGCAATATAGGATTTACCAAATCAGTATTATTGGCAAAGCAATCGCTACTATTTTATTTACCAGTTCAGCTTGGTACTTGGTATTGCGCATATTGCTTCAAAACAATCCAAAGCAGCGTTTGTATTTGCGCATATTTCTATTGTTACTGCTTCCTTCCCTTTTACTACCTGATTTCGGCTTATTTTTTTCCGGCATGTACATGCTGGTATTTATCCTCAAAAGCAAAGAAAGGCAACCGTTCGATTGGTTTATCCTTCTGCAGATTGTTTCCTTTTCGGTTTTTTTCGCTCAATTTGTTTACCATTTAGTTTTAATGGTTTTTTGAAGTATTTATTGGTCATATCATTTTTGATATTGATTTGTTCTTGTTCAAGTCGAACGGTGACTAATAGCGCTCATCTTGATGCCGATCAGCAATTACAAGCTAAATTGGTAGCATTGGTGAAGTCAGTCGATGAACTACAATTCGATTTAGATCAAGAGAAAATGAAAGTAAATTGGGATGCCAAACGCATTACAAAATTAGAAGACACACTTCTCTCTAGAAATAGGCAATTGATTGAATTTATAAGTAATGATTTTTCAAAGAGAAAGTCTTTTTCATTCTCTACAAGTAAATTAGAAAAAGAAACATCTTTAAAAGTAGTTTATTCAACAGACAATAAACTATGTTCTATTGCTTGGGATACAGGCTTAGGAGGAACAATGACTCAAAATGTTTTAATTTGTCAGATTTCGAAACCAGACCATTCCATCCTGTCGAAGGAGCTTTATACAGCAGGAATTGCAAATGGTGAACTAAAGTATAATTGCATACCAACGGCCATTGGAAAAATCAATAAAAGCAAGGTGTATTTTCTGCTAGGAGATCATCAATTTGAAAGCAACACAAATGGTCAAACTATGTTTTTTCTATCAATTGCTTCGGGAAGGTTCGAAAAAGTAAATGTTCTAAAGCATCAGGAGAGGGCAACGAATTATTTCACTCTAAAAAGGGATTTCATCAATAGCAGCTATACCCTTGAAGTTGAAAATGAAGTGCTTCTAGAAGAAAAAATCATAGAAGATATTTCCTTAGTCACTATTGAATTTGCTAAAGACAAAAAGAATAAATTTGACATTCTGCTCCATACTACCAAGGGAGATAAGTTGCTCTGGACAATTTAACAGCATTCAAAGAAGTTGACCATCATTGAAGTTTGAAAAATAAAAAGAAAAACCGATGTTTAAATTCATAAGTTTTCTTGTTGAATTCATCAATTGGATCAGAATTGTTAGCTCTCCCACATTGATAGGCCTATTTGTTGGCGGTGTTTTTTATTACTTTTTTCAAAATCCAACGGGGAAAATCCTTTGGGTTAGTTGCGCCATCATCGGATGTATTTTAGGTATAATTTGGGCGTCGAGAATATGGAGAAAGCAAGGCACAACGACCTTTCTTTCGAAAATAATTGCCACACCAGACTTAGATCATATCGATCAAAAAGATAGTCGTGAAAACATGGAAAAGTTACTGTAGTAACATATATTATTTTGGCAAGTGGACAGGTGTCAGGATACTTTATATTCAGTAAGAGAAGGTATAAAACGAGGTCAATTTTCTAGAATCATGAAGGTCTATAAACCCATATTTTTATTGTTGTTATTCATTAATTGTGGTTGCAGCAATCAAGACCGCATTTCTACTCAAAAAAGTGATTCAAGCGCATCATATTTTATCGATGTAATTTCTAAAAGCATTAAAAATCAAGGTATAAATACAGATTTTGATTACCTTACATATAGAAATCCTTCCAAAACGGATCCCTATTGTTGGATTAAAGTAGGCGAATCGAACGCATATGGTTTTCAAACGGAATTCAATTTTGTGTGCAATGTTCAATCCAAAGTAGTCATGTATCTTAATGTTCAAACTGGAGATTCTATCGATATCAATTCAAATAACTGGTACAGCAAATAGTCTCACCTCATTTATCCGGTGAAATTTTGATCAGGAAACTGAAATTATTTATTTTTTGTATCTGCCATTCCATTTGTTGCGGGCAAGTTGAAATTGTATTGGATAGAAGTTACTTAAAAACAATATTTATAGATTCTTCACATTTGAAAATGAGGACTGCGTTTTTGATAAAAATTTTATTGGCAATTTGAAATCTATTCAAATCACTAAAAACGTAAAGGAAAATTCAGCTGATAAAAGGTTACGGCAAATGGTTAGCGTATAAATAAAATGAGCACTCGCCGTAAAGTAGTTTTTTAGTAGTTGCTTTTTTTCTTTTTTGCACCCACTTTAGAGATTTAAGGCACAACCTCAACAACGCTGCTGCAGGTT
>CANHBA010000204.1 GCA_947458985.1 Flavobacteriales bacterium | reverse complement strand
GTTATTTTGGTCACTGTGAAGAGGGGGAGAAGATAGGCTTGAGCGGCTTGAAAAGCACTTTGCCTTTTTTAATTGGTCCGGAGGGTGATTTTTCTACTACAGAAATTAATGCTGCGCTGCAATCTGGCTACCAAGCGGTAGATATGAGTGCTTTTAGACTCAGAACTGAAACCGCAGCACTTTTGGCAACAACAGCCTTGCTTTCCTAAGTATATTTCTATTTGGTGTATTGATACACCTCAAAATTTGCTTCGTGTTTTTCGTCGATGGCTTGTTTAAAAAGCAAGGATTTTCTATAAGTAGTTGCATCAAACACAGGGAAGAAGGTGTCTGCGCCATATGTTTTGTCGATGTGCGTCAAGAAAATTTCTTTGACCAAACCGCTTTCTAGCGCCAGCGCATAAATTTGCGCCCCTCCAATAATAAATGCTTTTTGTCTGTCTTGGAGTTCTAGATGATGCAAACAAGTAGCTAAAGAATCGAATACCAAACAGCCTGGAGCTTCAAAATTTGCTTGCCTACTTAAAACCACATTCGTGCGCCCGGGTAAAGGACGGTATTTCTCTGGAATGGAGTCGTAGTTTTTGCGCCCCATAATGACGACATGCCCCTTGGTAGTGTCTTTGAAGAATTGCATGTCGGCAGGTAAATTCCACATGAGGTCGTTGTCTTTACCAATGCCATTGTTGGCATCTAGTGCGGCGATCATAGAGAGTGCGCTGATCATATGGCTACAGCTGCTTTGATGTGCGGATGGGGATCGTAGTTGAGCAACTCAAAATCTTCGTACTTGAAGTCAAAAAGATTTTTGACCTCAGGATTGATGCGCATAGTGGGCAAAGGTCGGAAGTCTCGGGTAAGTTGTAGTTGTGTTTGTTCGATATGGTTGCTGTACAAATGCGCATCGCCAAGCGTGTGGATGAAATCTCCGGGCTGAAGCCCACAAACTTGCGCCATCATCATGGTGAGTAGGGCATAGGATGCGATATTGAAAGGCACGCCCAAAAAGGTATCGGCACTGCGTTGATACAACTGACAGCTCAATTTGCCATCGGCTACATAAAATTGAAAAAAAGCATGGCAAGGCGGTAATTTCATTTGTGGAATTTCTCCGACGTTCCAAGCCGAAACGATGATGCGTCTGGAGTCTGGGTTGTGCTTGATTTGGTCAATGACTTGTTGGATTTGATCGATGTGTTCACCGCTTGCCGTTGGCCAACTGCGCCATTGGGAGCCATAAACAGGCCCGAGTTCGCCATTTGCATCGGCCCATTCGTCCCAGATGCTGACGCCATTTTCTTTGAGGTAAGCAATGTTGGTTTCGCCTTTTAGAAACCACAAAAGTTCGTGAATGATCGAACGCAAATGCAATTTTTTAGTTGTAATGCACGGAAATCCTTCGGAAAGATCAAAACGCATTTGATAGCCAAATACAGAAATAGTGCCCGTTCCGGTACGGTCTTCTTTTTGAACGCCGTGTTCTAGAATATGGGATAGGAGGTCGTGGTATTGTTTCATTTACAAAAACTTGCTTGACTACGAAAATAGTAATTATTTTAGCCCTATGAAGTGTTACAAAGGCCTCTTGCTCCTGCTTTTTTCCATAAGTTTTACACAGCTAAACGCACAGGCGATAAAGCGCAAATACCGTGGAATTTACGTGGGGCAGATCGGCGCTTACGAAGTAAAAATGGGAACGAGTACCTACGTTGTAAACGCGAGTGAAATGAAAGCTTATGTAGATCGTGATAGTATCTTTTTAGAAATTGGAACCAACCGTTACGCTTCAGCTTATTTCATTGAAAAGAAGGAAAATAAATATATCTTAACTTCCCCAAGAGACCATTCGGGTATTCCTGAACAATTTATTTTAGATCCAAAAACGAAAACAATAGTTCGTAAAGGGCTCTATCCCCAACCCGACGCAACTTTAATGCGTTCAGGAAAATTACCGCGCAGGTAACCACAAACTAAATGTAGTTCCTTTTTCTGGGGTGCTTTTGGCATCGATTTTACCATGATGCGCTTCAATAATGAGTTTCACGTAATACAAGCCCAGGCCAAAACCTTTCACATCGTGTATGTTGCCAGTAGGTACTCTATAAAATTTATCAAAGATCAAGCGCAGGTCTTCTTTTTTGATACCAATGCCGTTGTCTTGGATATCAATGCGAAACCCTTCTTTTTCTGCTTTAACGGCAATGTGAATCACAGGAGCAATTTTGCAATATTTGACCGCGTTATCCACAAGGTTAAATAGCACATTGGTAAGATGAACAGGGTCGGCAATGAGCTGGGTTTGTTCGGTCTCTTTGTGAATGGTCAAAGTACCGCCACCCGTCGCTTGATTGAATTCAAAATTTTCTTTAACGTCGTCTAGTATGCTAAAAAGCGAGACTGATTCTTTGTTTAAACTGACCTTGTCTTTGTCGAGTTTGGCTATATTGAGAACGCGTTCAACTTGTTGTTCGAGGCGCTTGTTCTCTTTGTAAATGATACTCGCGTATTTGCGCATGCGGTCGGGGTCGGCGTTGTCTTCCAAGCGCAACAATAATTCACTTGAAAGACTAATCGTAGAGATGGGTGTCTTGAGCTCATGCGTCATGTTGTTGATGAAGTCGTTCTTGACCTCAGAAAGCCTTTTTTGACGGATAATTATACCCAAACTAAAGGCAAAGAACACGACCACAAAAACCACAACAATCATCAGATATACCAAAGGAGAAAAGCTCGAAGCAGCTTCTATTTGATCGAGTTGAAGGTTGGGGAAATAAACCGTGAAGTAATGCCCATCTTTGGTGAGGTTCAGGCTTTCAGGCGTGATTCCTTTGGTTTTTTGCGCTTTTTTGGCATATATCGAATCGCTGTCAAAAACGTAAAGGCCTGACAATGCAATGGAATCGGTAAAGCAATCGTAAATCCCAAACAAGAAGTCTTGCTGGATATCTTGCAAGTAAAATTCTTTTTTGAGGAGCGTTTCTAAGTAAAACGGTTGAATTTCGTCACTGACATCAACGGTATAGTGCTGGTAACTGATTTGCTTGATGGCACCATACACAGCACTCGGATCTTCGTTTTGATTGACCGATGTAAGCACATTGCGCAAGGCAGCACGTGCTTGCTGGGCAAATTCTCTTAGGTTGAGGCTGTCTTCGCGCTGCTGAATGTTAATGTACTCTTGTTGTAACTGACGGGTATTGTGGATCCAGACAAACTGAACAATTAAAATGCTCAGAATGGAAATGACGCCGAGAATGGCAACCGCATTAACCGTTTTGTTTTTCATCAATTAAAAGCCATTCACGCCATTTACAGT
>CANHBA010000203.1 GCA_947458985.1 Flavobacteriales bacterium | reverse complement strand
TGGTTTGCAAAGTGCTTTGGTTGATAGTAGCAGGTAGGCCTTGCAATGTAGAAAAAGTAAACTTTGCAGACTTATCGTTTTGGAGCATTTTCTGAATGAAGCGGTTGCAAAGCATGCAGTGGCCATCAAAAACGATCAAGTACATGAGCTCTATTTATTAGTCTTTTTCTCAGGGATCACCAATTTTTTCGGCTCACTAACAAGGTCTTGAAGCAAGGCCAGCTTTAAAACTTCGGCCATTTTATCGACGTACTGAATGTGCAAGCCTTTGAGATAAACCGGAGCAATTTCATCGACATCTTGTTTGTTTTTGCTACATAAAATAAGGTCGGTGATGCCCGCTCTTTTGGCCGCAAGTATCTTTTCTTTGATGCCGCCAACCGGTAAAACATCGCCACGTAGGGTAATTTCACCTGTCATGGCCAAGTTTTTCTTGACTTTGCGCTGCGTGAACAACGAAGCAAGGGCTGTGAGCATGGTAACGCCTGCGCTCGGGCCATCTTTTGGGGTAGCGCCTTCCGGAACGTGGATGTGAACGTTGTAGTGGGTAAAAACATCGGGATCCAAACCAAGCTGCTCATGATGGCTTTTGAGGTATTCTAGGGCAATGACTGCAGATTCTTTCATGACTTCGCCAAGATTGCCCGTAAGGGAGAGTTTGCCGTTCCCTTTAGAAATCAAACTCTCGATAAAGAGGATGTCGCCTCCGGCAGCCGTCCAGGCCAGGCCAGTGACCACGCCGGCAACGTCATTGTTGTCGTATTTCGTGCGCATGCGACCCGCACCCAAGAAGGTGAAGAGGTCGTCTGAACTGAGTTTAGGTTCAAAAGTTTCTTCCATGGCAATTTGGCGCGCACGGTTGCGCACCAACTTGGCTACAATTTTGTCCAAGCCGCGCACCCCTGATTCAAAAGTGTAGGACTCGATGATGGTTTGCCAAAGTTTTTTGTCGATGACAATATCGGTTTTCTCAATGCCGTGCGCTGTGAGTTGCTTTGGCAACAGGTGGCGCTTGGCAATTTCAATCTTTTCTTCTAATGTATAGCCATTGACTTCGATGATTTCCATGCGGTCTAGTAAAGGCCCCTGAATACTCTGAAGGTTGTTGGCTGTGGCGATGAACAAAACTTTAGAGAGGTCAAATTCTGTTTCGACGTAGTTGTCGTAGAAATTGCCATTTTGCTCTGGGTCTAGGACTTCGAGTAGGGCAGAGGAAGGGTCGCCGTGGTTGCTGCGGCCCAATTTATCGATTTCGTCCAAAACAAAGACTGGATTGGCGGTTTCGGTCTTTTTGAGATTCTGCATGATGCGACCCGGCATGGCGCCAATATAGGTTTTGCGGTGCCCACGAATTTCGGCTTCGTCGTGGAGGCCACCCAAAGACATGCGCACATATTTGCGCCCCAATGCTTCGGCGATGGATTTACCCAAAGAGGTTTTACCAACCCCTGGAGGGCCGTAAAAACAAAGAATAGGCGCTTTCATGTTGCCTTTTAACTTGAGCACTGCTAAGTATTCCAAAATGCGTTCTTTGACTTTTTCCAAGCCAAAATGATCGCGCTCTAATACGCGCTTAGCGACATTTAAATCTAGTTTGTCCTTGCTGTATACATTCCAAGGAAGTTCAAGCAGGAGGTCGAGGTAATTGAGTTGCACGGTGTATTCAGCCCCTTGCGGATTCATGCGTTGTAGTTTCTCGAGTTCTTTGGAGAATAACTTGGCTATGCGCTCGTCCCACTTTTTGTGTTGGGCTCTTTTTTCGAGTTCGCGTGCATCTTGAATTTGAGGGTTGTCGCCGAGTTCGTCTTGAATGGTCCGCATTTGCTGGTGCAAGAAGTATTCGCGCTGTTGTTTGTCGAGGTCTTTGCGGACTTTATTTTGAATTTCGTTGCGCATTTCCAAGACTTGTATTTCAGCCGTGAGGTGCTCTAGAACGAGCATGACGCGTTTTTTCATGTCCATTTCTTCGAGCATAGACTGCTTTTTAGCGACGTCGGCATTCATGTTGGAAGAAATGAAATTGACGAGGAAACTCGGGCTATCGATGTTGCCAATAGCAAACTGTGCCTCGGAAGGGATATTTGGGCTCTCGCGAATGATTTGCAGCGCGAGGTCTTTGATGGTGCTGAACATGACCTCGAGCTCTTTGTTGGCGGCGTCTAAAGGTTGTTCTGTCAGGACGCGCACCTTGGCTTTCATGTAGGGTTCCGTTTGCGTGGGCTGGACCATTTCAAAACGGCGTTTCCCTTGGATAATTACAGTGGAGCTTCCGTCGGGCATTTTGAGCATGCGAATGATTTGCGCTACAGTTCCTACCTGATGGAGGTCTTCAAATTGTGGCGTTTCGACATCTTGGTTCTTTTGAGAAACAACCCCGATGATCTTGTTGCCTTTATTGGCTTCTTGAATGAGCTTGATGCTTTTGTCACGACCAACTGTAATTGGAATAACCACCCCAGGAAAAAGCACGTTGTTGCGCAAAGGCAAAATGGGGAGTTCTTCAGGGAATTCTTGTTTGTTCATGTGCTCTTCTTCCTCTGCTGTAATAAGTGGAATGAATTCAGCATCGGCGTCATAGCCAGATAAACCAAAAAAACCTTGATCAAAGAGATTGCTCATAATAGAATTGTTTCAGGCAGGCCTTGTGTCAAGATACATGCCAAAGCCAAGGAAACTGCAAAAAAGTCAGTTCTTGGCTAAAAATTTAAAAATTTCGGTGTCGTGTTGGCTAAATTCCTGCTTCCTTCTGGCCATCATGGCAGTTGCAGCTTCAATCGCTTTGTCTAGGCGATACGCATCTGTTTGTTCGTCTGAAAGCCATTGAAAAGATTCGACGAATTTATCTGGAAACTGACTACAAAAGATATTAGTGCTCACACCTACGACCGTTGCTGTATTGAATTGCACATTAATAGCAGACTTGCTGTGGTCACCCATGGTGAGACCCATAAAAATTTCATTGGTAGCTACATGCCGCCGCTGTTCGTAGGAGTAGGTGCTCACCTTTCCGTAATTGTTCTTGAGATTCGAACAATTGGTATCAGCGCCTAAATTGCACCATTCGCCAATAAGGGCATTGCCCACAAAACCGTCGTGACCTTTATTAGAATAGGCTTGAAAAACAGAATTACTGACTTCTCCGCCAATGCGGCACTCTGGGCCAATTGTGGTGGCACCATAAATTTTGGCGCCCATTTTAACAACAGCGCCATCCATTACAGCTAGTGGCCCGCGCAGCATACTACCTTCCATGATTTCGACATTCTTACCAATGTAAATTGGGCCGTGTGTAGTGTTGAGTATTGCGCCTTCAATGCAAGCGCCTTCTTCAATAAAAAGATCTTGCG
>CANHBA010000202.1 GCA_947458985.1 Flavobacteriales bacterium | reverse complement strand
TCAAAAAAGACTACAACAGCGACCTCAAAACCTTTGACACACTCCTGACTTGCTACCTTCAAGAAGACCTTGAAAAACTGAACATACTCATGAATGCCGAAACAGCAGCCTATCCCGAATTCAACGAACTTCTTTTGATCAACAGAAACAAAAGTTGGATTGCACCGATGGGCACTCAAATGCGCAAAGAAAGTACCTTTTTTGCTGTTGGTGCTGGCCATTTAGGTGGTCCGGAAGGCGTTGTTTCGTTGTTGCGCAGTGCTGGCTACACAGTCACTGCCATCAAACAAAACTAATATGAACCTACAAGAACAATTTCAACAAATCATTGAATTCAGACGCAGCAACCGTAAGTTTGACCCAGATGTAAAGGTTTCAGCTGAAGTCATTGAACGCAGTTTGCAGCGCGCCATTCTTTCACCAAACTCCAGCAACATGCAGCTTTGGGAGTTCCATTGGATTTCTTCCTCAGTGGAAAAAGCAAAAGTTGCAGAACTGTGTCTAGGGCAATCGGCAGCGCGCACTGCTCAAGAATTGGTGGTGTTTGTAACGCGTCCAGACAAATGGAAGCAGCGCAAAGACTGGCATTTGGCTCAAGTGCAAAAAGAAATCAATGGCGAGCCAACCAAGGCTCAAAAAATGATGCTACAATACTACGGAAAGGTCATGCCATTGTTGTATGCCGCCGATCCGTTTAGGATTCTAGCTGGCCTGCGCTTGACTGTCAGCTTTTTTGGTGGCTTATTCAAGCCTTTCTACCGTACGGGCGGCGCTTCTGCCGTAAGGGTGGTTACCCATAAGTCTTGTGGCTTGGCTGCGCAAACTTTTATGCTTTCTATTGCCGCAGAAGGTTTTCATAGTTGCCCACTCGAAGGTTTCGACGAAAAACGCTTAAAGCGCCATTTTAAATTGCCGCGCCGCGCAGAAATCAATATGGTTATTGCGGTGGGATTAGGCACCGAGCCTGGCATTTGGGGAGAGCGCGTTCGCGTGCCTTACCAAGAAGTTGTGGTCAAGCATTGAGGTAGTTGCGAATTCCAACTTTTAGCGCTGGTTTCATTTCACCTAGCTCCTCAATTATACTCATTTGAGCCTTCACTTCAGCGTCTAGTTCTGGATATTTTTTGACCATTCTTTTGAGGTGATACAAAGCATAGACCCGGTTAGCAACTTTCAAATTGTGGTCCTGAAAAATGGAGAAATAAAGCTCCAGTAAGTTTCCTTCGTGTTGACGACGCAATGGCAAATGCAGCAATACGACCAGCAAACTGCGCTGTACATCATGCTTATTTGTTGAAAGCAAACCTTCCTCCAACTGACCTTGAAATTTGTAGAGCAATTGAGGTTTGGCCTTGGCAATGTGCACGAGTAGCCAGGCGCTGTATGCGGGTACGGGATGTTTTCGATCTGACAATGCGAGTTGAATCAAGAGGATAATTGCCTCTGGATTTTCCAAGAAAAATTGATGGTAAGCAGTAAAATGAGGCGTTTTAGCACGCGCTAAAATCAGCTCTTCGATTTCACTGAGCTCCAACACTACTCCGCTTTAGGATCTGCTTTCTTTTTAGTCGGCTTCGCTTTTTCGATGCTTAGTTTCAGTAGGTCTTGACCGGTTTCAAAATCGAGTACAATGGTGTCGCCTTCTTGCAAGTTAGAGTTGATGATTTCTTCGGCAAGTGGATCTTCGATGTATTTTTGAATGGCTCTTTTGAGCGGACGCGCACCGAATTTTTCGTCGTAGCCTCTTTCGGCAATGAAATCTTTGGCAGCTGAGGTGCAGCTCACGTGGTAGCCGAGGTTACCAATGCGCAACAATAGCTTTTCGAGTTCGATATCGATGATGAGGTGGATGTCTTCGCGCTTGAGTGACTTGAACATGATCATGTCGTCGACGCGGTTCAGAAATTCGGGTGAAAACGCTTTACGCAAGGCATTTTGAACCACTGAAAGTGCATTTTGTTCTTGGGCCTCTTGCTGCGCTTTAGTACCAAAGCCCATTCCGGTTCCAAAGTCGGCGAGCTGACGCGCACCAATATTGGAGGTCATGATAAGAATGGTGTTTTTGAAGTCGATTTTGCGGCCTAAACCATCGGTCATGTGGCCGTCGTCTAGCACTTGCAACAACAAATTGAATACATCAGGGTGCGCCTTTTCGATTTCGTCTAATAAGACAATTGCATAAGGCTTGCGGCGTACTTTTTCGGTGAGTTGCCCGCCTTCTTCGTAGCCGACGTATCCTGGAGGGGCACCTACGAGGCGAGAAATCGAGAATTTCTCCATGTATTCAGACATGTCTACGCGGATGAGCGCGTCGTCGGAATCAAAGAGGTTTTTGGCGAGTATTTTGGCGAGTTGGGTTTTACCAACACCTGTTGGGCCCAAGAAGAAGAACGAACCAATTGGTTTGTTGGGGTCTTTTAAACCGGCGCGGTTGCGCTGAATGGCACGCACCACTTTAGCTACGGCTTCGTCTTGACCAATTACCTTTCCGCGGATTTGCTCTGCCATTTTGACAAGCTTACCGAGTTCTGACTCGGAAATTTTAGTCACTGGCACACCGCTCATCATGGAAACAACTTCAGCGACGTTTTCTTCGGTGACCACCACACGGTTGTTTTTAGCTTCCTCTTCCCATTTGGTTTTGGCAGCTTCGAGGTCTTCTTGCAACTTGCGTTCGGCATCGCGAAGTTCGGCTGCTTTTTCGTATTGTTGCGAGCGAATGACTTCTGCTTTTTGGCCTTTCAAGGCTTCGATTAAGCCCTCAATATCGGTGATTTCTTTAGGTACATGCAAATTGGTAATATGCACTCTCGAACCAACCTCGTCTAGTGCATCGATCGCTTTGTCTGGTAAATGGCGATCGGTGATGTAACGTTCGGTCAGACGCACACAAGCAGCAATGGCTTCGTCGGTATAGCGCACGCTGTGGTGATCTTCGTAGCGCTCTTTGATGTTGTTGAGAATTTGAATGGTTTCGTCTACGGAAGTAGGCTCGATAATGACTTTCTGAAAGCGACGCTCCAAAGCACCGTCTTTTTCGATGTACTGGCGGTATTCATCTAGCGTAGTGGCGCCAATGGCTTGCATTTCGCCTCTGGCGAGTGCTGGCTTGAACATATTGGAAGCATCTAGCGAACCGCTTGCGCCTCCAGCACCAATAATGGTGTGGATTTCATCGATAAATAGAATGATGTCTGGGTTCTTTTCGATTTCTTGCATGACGGCTTTCATGCGCTCCTCGAACTGGCCTCTGTATTTAGTACCTGCAACTAAAGAAGCGAGGTCTAGCGACACAATGCGTTTGTTAAAAAGAATGCGCGACACTTTGCGCTGCACAATGCGCAAGGCCAAACCTTCGGCAATTGCTGACTT
>CANHBA010000201.1 GCA_947458985.1 Flavobacteriales bacterium | reverse complement strand
TTTGTAGACACGGCCAATATCAGTTTGTCGTCACCTTATTCACTCACGACACTCAGGCTTACACCCAACTTAATGGCACAAGTTTATTTTAAAAATACAGCCAATGGTCATTTACACCGCATTGGCATTTCAGGACAAAATAGAATTGTATCTTCTTTTGCCATGCTAGGTGTCTACACACCTGGTGTAAATAACCCTTCCTGGATCGACGACACCTCGAATATTGTGGCCAAGCTAGTGCACTCCACTCCTGTCATTACTTTAGACTACGCTTGGTTGAAACAAGTTCCTGTTAGTCCAAGATTTTCACTTTCAATGGGAGCCGGAACTTATCTAGGAATGAGTTTGGTGAATAATGTCAAAGGAGTCTTATTAGGTTATTCTACCGATGGAACTATTTCAAGCAACATGGCTTTTAGCTTTGGTGGCGACTTTGAAAACTTTGACAGACACACCCTCAACATGGGTCTCTACACGAGTCTTGGCTTCAGCTATTGTTTAAATGCGCCGAATGCGCCGCGCCAGAAATGGTATTTGACCTATGAAAGCCGTTTTGGTATTGATTATTTTGCCATGAAGAATGTACCTTCTTCATGGCTTTCTTTTCAAAACAATCAAGTGTTAGGCCTTAGATATATGTTGGCCCATTAATTCTGAATTGCTAGACTTGGAAATCAATCAAGACCTTCTTCAGCGCGTTGCACAACGTGATCACCGCAGCATTCTTGTGCTGTACAATCAGTGCTTTGCCTTTATGATGCAAAGGCTTTCTAGACTGAGTTTGCACAAAGAAGAACAAATGAGTGTCATGAACACCGCTTTTTTGAAGGCCATAGAACGCATAGAAACATTCGACAACAGTAAAGATTTCAAGGCTTGGTTGGGTACCATTGTCAAAAATGAATTCATTGATCAGTACCGTAAAAAGCAAGCGCACGCCAAGCACTACAACGATGTACTTCCTCCTTTGGAAGATACCACAGATACCGGTGCCGACATCCTGCTTCAGCTCGCCGACACCGAACAACTTTATTTTCATTTCATCGACGCCCTTCCCGAAACCACCCGAATTGTATTCAATTTGTACGTCTTGGAAGAAATGTCGAGAGAGGAAATCGCACAGAGCCTCGACATGAGTTACGACGCCGTCAAATGGCATGTATTAAAAGCAAGAAAACAAATCGCTGAACAATTAAAAATGACTCCTCATGAAAAATAATTTAACGTCATTTGAACAGCAATACAGAGCACAGGTCTTTTCCATGGAAATGCAACCAGACACTGACTTTATTGCCGATCTAGAGCGCAGGCTCAACGATCGCGACACCAAAAAACGCGGTTTCTTTACCTGGTGGACTTTCTCATCTGCCAGCACCATTACGGTCTTGCTTTACGGCATGCTGTTCTTGCATCCGGCATCGCTTTCTGATGTCAGATTTCAAAGTAGCAAGCGGGATCCGATTTTTGCCGAAACTTCAGTAATTCCGGTAGAAACCACAGCGCAAACGGCACAAGCTGAAAAAGCTGCTGTTCTCGTTTCAGAACCAAGCAATGATAAGTTGGCATCTTATTTTGATCAAACATCTAACGCTTCCTTTATTGATACATTAAGAGCGCCTTTTTTCAAGCCTTTACAAGTGCTCAGTCTTCTTTTTATACCCAAACAAATAACGCGACCAAAATTAGAACAACCCCAACCCAAACTGCGCACCAAAGCCAAAGAGATACTAGACCGACCTTACGAAATCCAACTTTATTCAGGCCTGAATTTCACCAGAAGCTATTTGTATTCAGACTACAATTTGGTTAGCGCATATGACTTAGCCCTCACGGCCTCAGAAAGCACCTTGCAGACCAAAAATTTCGGCATCAATTGGCTTACTTATGCAGGGCATTTTCAGTGGGGCTTGGGTGTTTTTCTGACGCATCTTGGCGAACAAGCAAACTTCTCTTATTTGGAAGCTGAACTCGTTCCAAATGCAGGCGCCCTCAATACGTTTGACACAATTTATCATCCCAAAACCTTTACGGGTAAAAACGATTACCGCTTTGTGCAATTGCCTATCAGTTTGGGCTATGAAATCAAAATGGCGCACTTCTCCTTGATCCCGAAATACAGCGCTGCAGTAGGTTTTCGAAACGGCGAACAAATTGGCTATTACCCTAACCGAAACGGCATTGGCCTGAGCAATTTCTTTGTGCCGAGTGTCAATATCCAACACAGTGCGCAGCTCGAACTCCGGGCAAACACCAAGCTTTGCTTCTTCTCGCTAAGCCCTTACCTCAACTTCAACAGCGTCAAAACACCTCCAGAAGTGTTGAGCTACCGCAAGTACATCAATTACGGCGTTAATGTTGGTGTTGGCTTTCGGATAAATCGCTAATTTCACCTGTAAATCAACAATATGAAATCAACAACACTCTTTTTAGCGCTCTTTTTCAGTTCGCTTTCCTTCGCTCAAAACTGGGCGCCAGCAGGTGCCAAATGGCATTATACCTACATCGGATTTTCGATCGGCTATGTCGAGATTGCCAATGTGGGCGATACCGTTATTGCGGGGCAGACTTGCCAGAAGTTGCAAAAAACATTCAATGGGCTGCAGTTTGGCGTAACGCCAACGAATTTTGTTTTCGACACCACCTACACTTATGAAAGCAACGGAATTGTGTATGTCTTAGAGCAGAACCAATGGAAAACGCTCTATAATTTCAATGCGGTGGTCGGTGAGCATTGGCCAATGGCGCCCATGCCTGAATTTGGTGGCTGTACTGAAAACAGTCAATTGAAAGTCCTGGCAACTGGCACAAAAGTGATCAATGCCCAAACCCTCAAATATTTGGTGGTCGACTTTTGTAACCCAGACCTCACAAGTCAAGGTTTTCAAGACACCATCATCGAAAAAATTGGTTTCACGGGTTCATATATGCTTCCATTCGACATGTGCACCATGGCTTTTGACGGCAACGAAGGCGGCCCTTTCCGCTGCTACTCGGACAACAACTTTGCCACCTATAAACCTTTCTACGATAACGAATGTGACTACTTGGTTGGCTTAGAAGAAAATACATTCATGCGTTCAGTTCAAATTTACCCCAACCCAAGCGCAGGCGAACTTTATATCGAATCTGAGCTTCCCTTTAAAAGTATCCAACTCACCGATGCCACAGGCCGAACCATTCACTCCTTTGATTTACAAGCTGGCGTTAACCAAATGCATTTCCCCAGTTTACAGTCAGGTACTTATTTCATTCGCAAGGATGGACAGTGTGTGAAGTGGGTGGTGGAGTAGAATTGCCGAGAATTATGTATTTTCGATGCCAATTATGGTTTTCAGCAGCATCTTGTTCTTATTGTACTTTTTACCAGTATTCATGCTGGTGTACGTGCTG
>CANHBA010000200.1 GCA_947458985.1 Flavobacteriales bacterium | reverse complement strand
TGGGAAAGAATAATTAACAAGATATTTTAAGACATAAAAAAAGGAACCTCTCGGTTCCTTTTTTGTTTTATCCTAAGTAGCTTTTCAGCACTTTGTTTTTGTTGGTGTGTTTGAGGCGGCGGATGGCCTTCTCTTTGATTTGGCGTACGCGCTCACGGGTGAGTTCGAATTTGTCGCCGATTTCTTCTAAGGAAAGCGGTGCTTTGCCGTCAAGGCCGTAGAACATGCTAATGACTTCGCTTTCGCGCGGCGTTAGGCTTGTGAGGGAACGACGGATGTCTGAACGCAAAGACTCTAAGGTAAGGCTAGCCTCTGGGCCAGGAAGTGAGTCGCCTTGCATGACGTCGTACATTGTGGAAGTGGAGTCGTCGCCTTCAATTAATGGTGCGTCCATAGAGATGTGACGGCCGTTTTGAGAAAGCGTTTGCTTCACTTCTTCTGGCGTGACATTCAAAAACTCAGCGAGTTCGTCTGCAGATGGCGGACGCTCAAATTTTTGCTCGAGTTCTGAGTAGGCACGATTGATTTTGTTGATGTTGCCAATTTTGTTCAAAGGCAAACGCACGATGCGCGCTTGCTCGGCCAAAGCCTGAAGAATAGACTGACGGATCCACCAAACGGCGTAAGAAATGAACTTGAAACCACGGGTTTCGTCAAAACGTTCTGCGGCTTTGATGAGGCCTAGGTTGCCCTCATTGATTAAGTCTGGCAACGCCAAACCTTGATTTTGATATTGTTTAGCTACTGATACCACAAAGCGAAGATTGGCTTTGGTCAGGCGTTCGAGCGCAAGGCGGTCTCCGGCTTTGATCTTGCGAGCGAGCTCTACCTCTTCATCAGCGGTAATGAGGTCAACTCGACCAATTTCTTGTAAGTACTTGTCTAACGATGCGGTCTCTCTGTTGGTGACCTGTTTTGCGATTTTTAACTGCCTCATATTTTCTAATTGCCTTCCTTTGTACTGATAAAATGCAGAAAGGTTCGACTTGAACGCATTTTTTTTTCAAGCGTTACAAAGTTTCGAGCAAATACCCTGTTTTACTGCATATTTTACGGAGTCTGGTGAAGATTTTTTGCAAACTGAAAAGGAAAAAAATGGCTTTTCCATCCACACCTCATACAAAGAACCCTTGAAGTTGCGTTTGGTTCGTATGGATTCATTTATTTCTCAACGTTTTTGTCAAGAATGTGGCAGCCCTCTGAAAGGTCGTAGCGATCAAAAATTTTGCTCCGACCAGTGCCGCAATCAGTTCAACAACCGCAGTTATGCGCAAAAATTGACGCAACAGCGCCAAATCAACCGGATTCTCATGCAGAACCACCAGATTTTAGCACAATACCTCTTGATCGACAAGAAAAGAAAGGTTCAGGAGCTCGACCTCCGGCTGAAGGTTTACAATTTCGATTTCCATACCCACCAAAAACAAGCAAAAAATGGCCAGATCTACATCTTCTGTTATGATTTTGGGTACCTTCGGTTGGCCTCTAATCAGTTGTTATTGGTTCAAGGATCTTGTTAATGATGACACAAACCCAACGACATACCTACACCGGCGCAAATGGGCGCGAGAGTTTATACGAACTCACCAGCAGGCCTGCAAACCAAGAATTAGTGGTTTTTGTACATGGCTTTATGGGCTTCATGGATTGGGGCGCCTGGCATTTGGTCGGCGACTTTTTTACGAATGCTGGTTATGATTTCTGCCGCTTCAATCTTACTCACAACGGTGGCACACCTAATGAACCAATTGATTTTCCAGATGCCGAAGCTTTTGGTCAGAATACCTACTCTAAAGAACTTTTTGATATCTCGTCAGTATTAAATCAGCTAGAATCCCGGCACCGGACTTATCAAAAAATCCATTTGATTGGGCATTCGAGAGGTGGCGGCATGGCGATTTTAGCTGCTCAACAATGGCAACAAGTGAGCCCGCTCGGGAACGTTTGTACATGGGCTGCCATCTGCGACATTGCACGACGTTTTCCAAAAGATGACGAACTCAAAGAATGGGAGGAATCAGGTGTTCGATATGTAAAAAATGGCAGAACTCTTCAAGACCTCCCTCAAGCATTTGAACTTTATTCGGATTTTGAAAAGAATAAAGATCATTTAGATATCAAGGCTGCCGCAAAAGAAATTGGCAAACGCCTTCATATTTTTCACGGTGACAAAGATACTTCTGTACCTATATCAGAAGCTTATGAATTACAAGTGCTTTCGGGGGTAGAGGTTAATGAAATAAAGGGAGCAGATCATGTTTTTGGCGCTGTGCATCCGTGGGATAAACAACAAATGCCTGCGCAATTGCAGGAGTTGTGCGAGAAAACCTTAGAAAAATTATAAAACAAAAAAGCCAGTAGAAATACTGGCTTTTTGTTTGGGGAGGAAGACGGGTCTCGAACCCGCGACCTTCGGAACCACAATCCGACGCTCTAACCAACTGAGCTACAACCTCCATTTTGGTGGGTGCAAATATACAAAATCTTCTTGATATTTAAAATGCGCTTTTAGAAAATGGCAATTATTCTATGCGTAATTTTGTAAGAAAAGAACCCAACACTATAGCTTATATGCAATCTCAAGACCTCTTTACAAGCGAATTACTCGCACAAGCCATGAATTACGATGGTTACATGCAACTTTCAGAACTGCTCGTTGCAGAGGAACGCACCAGTGGCCCCAACCAAAGCGCGCCTTATGTGCACTACACGAAACTTAACTTTCAACGCATGAAGCGCCTCAATAAAACCGTTGAAATACCGGCTCTTCTTGTGGAACTCATGCAGCAAAAAGCCAACAACTGGAGGTGGATTACCATTACAGAACCTTGGTGTGGTGATGCCGCACAGTGTGTGCCAGTAATTGAGAAATTAGCCCTTACAGTTGGTGCAATCGAGACCTTCTATATCTTGCGAGATGAACATACAGAAGTAATGGATGCCTACCTCACCAATGGCGGCAGAGCTATTCCGAAATTGATTTGCCTAGATGAAAACGGAGCGGAGGTATTTACTTGGGGCCCAAGACCAGCTGTTATTCAGGACGTCATGAACCAATTGAAAGCGGACGGCGTAACAGAGATTGCTGAGATCGTTGAGGCCATCCAAAAAGCATACAATGCCGACCATCAGGCCGGCATGTACACCGAATTTGAAACCCTTTTACAAGGATTGTAATTTAAAATGTAGCTGTTTAGAGCGTGCCGCGGTTTTCTTGCTCGCGCTCTATGGCTTCAAATAGAGCCTTAAAGTTGCCTTTTCCGAAAGATTGCGCACCTTTTCTTTGGATGATTTCGAAGAACATGGTGGGGCGGTCAACAACTGGCTTGGTGAAGAGTTGTAATAAATAACCTTCGTCGTCGCGGTCAATTAAAATGCCATGAGATTTCAAGAGCTCGACATCTTCGTCTATAGCGCCAACCCG
>CANHBA010000199.1 GCA_947458985.1 Flavobacteriales bacterium | reverse complement strand
AGCGCAGCGCCAGAAACCCAACTGACTTCTTGGGGGCTGTCGTATTGCTGTTGGTCTTTCTCTATCGATTCAAAAATGCGGCCGCGGCAAAATGGAAAATAAAAGGTGTCTAGATACCCGCCCGCGGCACCTGCGTGTTCAAAAAAATGAGGCTCGCGATCGGAAAGTACTTTGGGGCCAACGGCTGCGGTATTAGGGCTTTTTTGTAAGAATGCCAAGAGTGGGAGGTCCCAGTTGGGGGTAAGGCGAACGTCGCTGTTGAGAATGAAATAAAGTTCATATTGGCCCTTTAACTGAGCTAAAGCAGCATTGTAGCCACCTGCAAAACCTAAATTTTGTGGTAATTCGATGATTTGAACCTGCGCAAAGTGGGTCTTTAAAAAAGAAATGGAGTGGTCGGTGCTAGCGTTGTCGGCGATGATGATGTCCCAATTTGGGCTGTTTTCGACGACACTCGGGAGGTAGGTTTGCAGGTGCTGTTCACCGTTGTAATTGAGAATGACGATGGCGTTTGCGCTTCGCATCTGGCTTAGTATTGGCGGAAAAAATCACTGGAGTTGCCTCCAAAATGCTTGACATTTAGCATGTTGGGGTCGTCTACGGTGCCGTTTACGGTATTGCGTTTGTTGAGAATTTGCTGCCAGGCAGGATTGCGGAGTTCGCCAACCATATCGGAATGTAACAAACGGTGGTTGTTGCTCACGAGGTCGGGGTTGTAGAACACAAAGCGGCGGTTGCTGTAGATACCGATTTTGTCGTAGGTCCAGATTTCGTAAGGGTATTCGCTCGGCGAAGATTCCTTCACCACTACCGAGCTGGGTTGGCCGTACTTGAGGTAAACGCGACCGCGGTCGGTTTCGAAACCTTCCATGTAGTTGTTGGCATAATGGACTTCAACAGAACGCACTTGGCTTTGGTACTTTACCCATTGCTCATAGGCTTTTGAGCCAGAGGTTTGGTACCAAAACGCCTGTAAGTGTTGGCGCATTTGGGTGCTGTCGTTGGCTTTTAAAATGTCGATGAGCGAGCGGATTTCGCCAGGTTTTGCAATTGGGATCAGGCTTTCCAAAAAGTAAGCAACGCTATCTGCTGGGATAGATGCCTGAAAAGCAGGGTCGATGACCATGGAGGCGAGGTCAAAAGCGATTTCGCTGTCGTTAAAGCGTTCAAAGTCAAAAGTTTGACTGCTTGTTTGCCCTGTTTGTAAGTCTTTGGCTTGCAATTGGATTTGGTAAGTGCCGGTGAGCAAACTAGAAATGTCGATTTCTTGCATGAGTGCCAAAACGGGCTCTCCTTCAAATGGATAGGTTTTCGTGTAGCCTAATGCTGGATAGTTTTGTCCGGTTTCGGCGTTCACTACTTTGCGCTCAATTTGAATGGTGCTTTTCCCTCCGTAAACTTCGGTATAGTAGGGCAGGTTGTTCATCTCTTTATTGAAATAATTTTTGAGCAAAGGGATGATGTAATAATTGGATTTGGTAAAACGGCTTGCTTCTTCACTGACAAAAGCGAGGTCGACGAGTTCTATAGAAGAAAAGCTGAGTTGCTGATCTAGTGGCGCTATAACAAAAGGAATGGTGCCTGAAATAGAGCTTTTTTCGCGGTTGGCGTCTTCGAGCTGAACAGCTAAGGTGTAGCTGCCTTTGGCGAGCGGAACCCTTACAATTTCTAAAAAGTTGTTTTGGGTGGAGTCCGTGGAAATAGGGGAGTCGAGGGCATAGAAATCTTTGAAAACGACTTTACCGAGTGTGTCAGCAATGGCCAGATCGACAATCACAGTGGCTTTTTGACCACCTTCGCAAGTGACAAATTGAGCAGTATAGCCAGCAAATTCGATGTAAACTTCTAGGTAGTGCCCGACTTCAGGTGCAAAGAATTGTTTGGTATCGAGGTAGGCCTTGATTTTTGTTTGGGCTTGGGTATTCAAGGCAAACAAAAACAAGAACAAAAAGAGTTGCAACTTTTTCATAGGCCTAAATTTACAAAAAGGACCTCAATCTTCGATGTTCAGTCTGATTTTCTGACTGAGTTGTCGGTTGTAGGTTTCTAGAAGGTATTTAAAGTAGTTGTCGGTGCACTTGGAGATGCATTTGGTGTAGTGCTTGACGCGGTGCTCGATGTGGTCTTGGAGCACGTGCTGGAGCTCTAAGGCGTGGTCGAGGTCTTTGGCTGAGGCTTCTATGGCTGCAAAATGGTTGTCTATGGAAAGGTCGATAGCTTCTTTTCCTTTGCCACCTTTGTCGATGCAGGCAATGTAGCATTCTTTAATGGAGAATTCTTCTAAGATGTGCGTGCGGATCAGTTGCTCAAAACCTTTAGGGTATTCGTATTCGACTTCGAACTCCATGTCTTCGAGTTCAGAAATGCGAGACTCTAGGAAGCGGTCGGGAAAACGGAAGGCGTCTTGCCAGTTGATGTAGTCTTGCCAATAACCGAAGCGGCGCACGTTGTTGCCTAAATCGATGATTTTAAATTGCGATTTGTTGGGAATGCGACGCGAACCACGGCCGATCATTTGGTGATACAAGGTAAGCGAGCGCGTAGCTCTATTGATGATGATCGTTTGCACAGAAGGTTCGTCGAAGCCTGTGGTGAGGATGCCTACAGAAGTGAGGATGGCATCGGGGGTTTCTTTGAACCAACGAATGACGTCTTTGCGGTCTTTGTCCGAAAAAGTGGAGTCGAGGTGGCGGATGTTGTATTTGAGTTTCTTAAAGGATTCTTCGACTCTTCTGGAGGTTTCGATACCCGCATTGAAAATGAGCGTTTTCTCGCCAATAGCTACTTCTTCATAAGCAAAGATGAGCTTTTCTTGCATGAAGTAGTTGGAGTAGAGCAGGTCGCTGGAGCTTACCGTGAAATCGCCGTTGGAGCCAATTTTGAGCCCGTGTAGGTTGACATCATAAGAATAAGTTTCAGCATCAGAAAGGTAGCCCTCGCCAATGAGATTAGAGATGGATTCGCCGACTAATAATTTGTTGTAGTGGTCTTTGAGCGGAAGGTTGCGGTTGCTGCTCAAGGGCGTTGCCGTTACCCCGAGGATATTGGCATCTTCGTAAAATTGAAAAATTTTGCGAAAACTGTTGTAATGCGCTTCGTCGACGATGACGAGCCCAACGTTCTCGATGAATTGATCGTTTTCGTTAAGGCGGTTGTTGAGGGTCTCGACCATGGCAATAAAGCAAGTGAATTCGGCTTGGTCTTCTAGTGTTTTGACTTCCGAATTGATGACTTTATTGGGTACTTGAATGGCAGAAAGTTGCTTAGATGTCTGAATGGATAGCTCAATGCGGTGGGTGAGGATCAGTACTTTTTTACCGGAATCTTCTATGTAGCGCTTGGCAATTTCCGAAAAGATGACCGTTTTGCCACCACCAGTGGGCAATTGATAGAGTAAATTGAAATTGCTACCGTTTTTTCGGAGTT
>CANHBA010000198.1 GCA_947458985.1 Flavobacteriales bacterium | reverse complement strand
GCAAAGAAATCAGTTATTATACCAATGAAGGCGTCCTAGTTGTTTTTGAAGGGAACAAAGCAAAGGCTTTTGGACCCAAACCAGCGCAAAAATGTGCCTTTCTATTTAGCGCCATTGAAAACCTAAACAATTGTCAGATTGACTACCAACAGCTCAAAAAAGGTACAACAGTGGTGAAATTTCCCAACGTGCGCTTGCAATTAAAGAATAGCCAAACTTATCAGCTGCGGGTGCGCGCGCAAAAGCAAACACAAAAAATAAAGGTCTTTTAAGCAAGAATTTTATCTTTGTTAAAATTTTACGCCATGAAAATACTGAGCCCGAAGGTGGTACTTCTTGCTTTGGAAGCCAAAGAAAACTGTTGCCTTATCGACATCCGAGAACCTTACGAGCTCTTGAGCTGTAAAATTGACTGCCCTTCTATTCCAATGGCTACGTTTGCTGCTGCATATTCAACGCTTCAACAGTACGATCAAGTTATTCTCATGTGCCAATCTGGAAAGCGCGCCGAAGCACTTGCTAATTTCATGGAAACCGAGTACAGCGCTACCAACATATGTATTTTGGAAGGTGGTATCAATGCTTGGATTGAACAAAACGCTCCTCAAATCACTTGTCAATAAATGAGCGCTCTCTACTCTCTACTGGATTTCATTCTCCACATTGACAACTATCTGTTTTTGCTCATTCAAGACTACGGAATTTGGATATACGGTATCCTATTCTTAATTATTTTTGTAGAAACGGGCCTTGTTTTCATGCCTTTACTTCCCGGCGACTCCCTTCTTTTTGCAGCGGGTTCGTTTTGTGCGGGTGTTCAAATCGACAACGAATTAGCGCAACTGAATCTTTTCATGGTGCTGGCGCTTCTTATTATTGCAGCTATTTTAGGCGACGCACTCAACTTCTGGATTGGGCAAAAATATGGTCGTAAATTGGCCCAGCTCAAAATCGGAAAGTACGCCCTGCTTAAAGAAAAGCACCTGCAACAAACCCAAGAATTCTTCGAGAAGCACGGTTCAAAAACAATCATTATTGCACGTTTTGTACCTATCGTGCGTACGTTTGCACCTTTTACAGCAGGTTTGGCCAATATGCGTTACAGCGTGTTTTTGAAATACAATGTGGTAGGCGGCATCAGTTGGGTCTTAGGACTTACCCTACTCGGCTATTTCTTTGGCAACCTCACCATTGTGCGCCAAAATTTCGAAACCGTTATTTTTGGCATCATTGGGCTTTCTTTGCTGCCAATGCTCATTGCTATTGTGAAGGAAAAGCTAGCTAAGCGTTGAAACGCTGAAATTCAGTCTGCAAATACGTTCTGCAAATTTCTGTCGGGAACTGCTCAATTTGAGCGGCAATTTCCAAAATTTTTGCCGCGAGGTCTGTCGCGCTCGCATTGGCATCTAATGTATTGGCAGCCATATTGATGACGCGCAACACCTCTTCTTTAGATTGCACCAACATAGCCCAGCCTTGAGGAGAAACAAATAATTGTTGGGCAATATTATGCTCGAATTCTTCGCGAACAGTTTTCAAAAGAAGGCTTTGTTGCATTTTTGCGTTGTGTGTTACTTGTAAGGTGCGCAAGGTCAGGTTCGCTGGCGAAATGCGGTCTAACAACAAAATGCAGCGCTGATATGCCTCGAGCTTACTAGGAAGGAAATAATTTTGACGTTGTAGGCTCAGCTCTGTTTGCAGATGAATCAAGGCGTGATCGTGCTGGCGCTTGAGAAACAAATAAACAATTGCCACAATAGCCACACTGACCAATAGGAAGGAAATAACAACAAAAATGAGCTCCATACGTAAATTTTTTGAGGCAAATATAGTGCTTTACGTTATTTTTACCCCATGAATACTGTGCTACTTCCACTGATCTTGTTCCTTTATTTTGGTCTGCTCTTGGCCATTGCCTATTTTACCTCTAAAAATGCGAGTAGCCATAGTTTCTTTACCGGCGACAAAAAAAGCCCATGGTACTTAGTGGCTTTCGGCATGATCGGCACTTCCCTTTCCGGCGTTACATTTGTGTCTGTTCCAGGTGCAGTGAGTGCTGGTGCTTGGCATTATTACCAATTAGTTTTGGGTTTTTTTGCGGGTTATTTTGTGGTGGCTTATGTCCTACTCCCGCTGTATTACAAACATCAGCTCAGTTCCATTTATCGGTATTTAGAACTGCGGCTCGGTTTACGCGCCTATCAATGGGGTGCAGGTTATTTCATTCTCTCGCGTACGCTGGGCGCCACAGTTCGGCTCTATTTAGTCATCAATGTGCTTCAGCTTTTTGTTTTTGAACCAATTGGCATACAATTTTGGCAAGCAACGCTCTTGATCATTTTAATGATCTTAGCCTACACACTCAAAGGAGGTGTCAAGACCATCGTCTGGACCGATACCCTGCAAACGTTTTTCATGTTGTTGGCCTTGGTGGTTTGCATTATTACCTTACAACAACAAATGGATTTCTCTTGGGCTGAGCTCTGGCGTGAACTGCAACAAAATAAACTCACACAAGTTTTGTCTTTGAATCCTTCTAAGAGCGATTACTTCTGGAAACACTTTATAGGTGGTGCTTTTATAACAATTGCCATGACGGGTCTCGACCAAGAAATGATGCAAAAGAACATCAGTGTCAAAACACTCAAAGATGCCCAAAAAAACATGGTTGTTTTTAGCTTTACCTTGCTTATTGTCAATGCTTTATTTTTGTTATTGGGTAGCATCCTGAGTTATTTCGCCATCAAAAATGGCCTTGACTTCGCACCAGACGACCTCTTCCCGAAAATCATCCAAACGTACCTTCCAAGCGGCGTTTTCATTATTTTTATTATCGGACTCATTTCGGCGCTCTTTCCTTCTGTTGACGGCGCCATTACCGCGCTTACCGCTTCGTTTTGCATTGATATTATAGGTTTTGAACGCAAAAACCTCCCTGAACCAGAGCGCATGCGCCTTAAGAAAATCGTGCATCTTAGTTTTGCCGTCTTGTTCACCCTTCTCGTATTCCTCTTTAAATGGTACAACGACAAGAGTATTGTCAACTTGATTTTCCTAATTGCTGGCTATACCTATGGGCCCTTGCTTGGCTTGTTTGCTTTTGGCATTCTCACCAAAAGAAATGTGCCTGCACTCGTGATTCCTTGGATTGTCATTCTTGCGCCTTTAGCTTGTTATTTCTTGAGTCAAAATGCTGACCTCATTTGGAAGGGTTATCAATTTGGCAACGAAATGTTGCTCATTAATGGCCTGCTCACATTTGCGCTGCTGTTTATCAGTAGCTTTGTATTTAAACCAGCTTCTTCCGATGAAACTTCTCTTATCTGACCATCAGTTGCATTTGCGCTTTGCGCCGCTTACACTCACACGTCCTGTTGCCGAGTTGCGCTGTGGTCTTTTTACCAATACCGAACGTTGGCAACTGCTTTTACCTACTGCGCAGATAGGTTTTGAAACCGAAAGTTATTTGTCTGGCAAGTTTCCTGCCAATGAAGGAATTTGGATCAATGCGCAATGTATTGCAAATGCACAATTTGCAGATAGAATTAGTAGTTT
>CANHBA010000197.1 GCA_947458985.1 Flavobacteriales bacterium | reverse complement strand
TCTATCGGAAAATATAAATCCTTGTTGATACGTAAAATATAGCGTTCCATTTTTTCTCGAGGTACAACAAACTCATAAGTACCATTCGAAGCAAGCACGATACTTTTCACGAAAAGCTCATCTGAGGTACCAATCGGAACTTTGTAAAGAGAGGCGGTGGCGCCCTGGAGTCCTTGGTTAAAAGTGTTGTCTGTAACAGTTCCTTTGATCTGGAATTCACCTGTTCCTTTGTCGCAACCTATGAGCATGTAACTTAGGCACAGGATGGTGCATAAAAGACAAAGAAGAGAAATTATACGTTCCATTCGTTTATCAATTGTTGTTTTTCAGACGGAACAAAAAGGTAGTCGCCACCAAAATGTTTTTGAGTTTCTATTTTGCAAACCAAGCCATCTAGGCCACAGCGCACATAATTCAATGCACTAAAAAAGTCAAATAAGTTTTGCTCGTTTTTAGGGTCAATTTCAAGTTGAACCACAGGGCGTTTTTCTTGTAATACGTTGCCAAGTAACTGAAAAACCTCCCATTCATGGCCTTCGATGTCGCATTTGATGTAGTCTATGCGCTCAAAGGTGCCAAAGAAATCGGTGGTGTTGACCATTTGCACTTCTTGGGTGCGTTCGGTTGTTGCTTTTTCTTCTGGGCGCATGACATGAGGCAGACCGGTACGCAGCATGCCGTTGGTTTGTGGCAGCACCATTGTGATGCTTCCGGATTCCTTACCCAGCGCCACATTGTGTAGTTCTACGTTTTCGCGCTGGCCAATAAAATGAGCTAATACAGCATGAAACTGCGGGAGTGGCTCAATGGCAATAAGTTTACCGTCCTTGGCTAGTTTGGCGAAGTTTTTAGCAAAATACCCAAGGTTGGCCCCGATGTCGATCACGACAAACTGCGGTTTGATGATGCGCTGGATGAAATAATGAAACTTGAAGGCTTCTTTATTCTTGAGCATACCTAAATTATAGAGCAGGTAGAAGAACCGATGCAAGGTAAATAAGTAGGCCCTTTCGGGTAATATCATGTAAAGCAATTTCTTCATGCCGATTCTTTGACTCAAAAGTACAATTATTTCTATTTTTAGCGAATGAAAATTACCGTGTTCCTTGCTTTTGTTCTTTGTCTTGGCGCAAAGGGCCTCGCACAGCTTCAACTTGATCTAATCATGAGAGGCCCAGGTTTTGTAGGCGCCTTGCCTGAGTCCCCAGAATGGTCTGTTGACGGCAAACTTATTTATTATTGGAAAAAGCACCCAGATTCCTTGCAGAAAACATATTATTGCCACGACCTCCGTCAAAAACAAACGAAAGTCTTAAGCAAAAATGCATGGCAAAACCGTTGGGTCTGGACACCCGGCGCGGGGCAGTTCAATTATATCCGACTTCACGACGAAAAATTGCAATGTTATGATGTTCAAACGCTGCAAGTGAAGTCCTATGCTTTGTTTACCAATGAGATTTGGAATTTACAGCTCCAAAACAAAGCGCAAACGGTTGTTTTTCAGCAGGGGCAAAGTTTGTTTGTCTTTGACCTACAAAATGGTATGGCAAAAAATTTAGTAAGCTACCAGAAATCCTTACCTGCAAAGCGTTCGTCCGATGGTTTGTCTCAAACAGAACTTGAATTTTTTGAAAGCGTTCGCAAGCAAGCATTACAAAGCACCAAATTCGATTTGCCTACCATTAAATTCATTTCATTTGAACAACAAGGCGCCCTGCAGGTTGACCCAACAGCCCGTTTTGTATTACTCAAGGAAGAGCAACAGCCCGAAGAAAAAGCGACGGAAGTGCCACATTTTATATCGGCCGATGCGCATGTTTACAACGAGAAGGCACGTTCAAAAGTGATGAATGAAGAACCCTCACAGCGCTTGTATTTACATGACCTAAGTTCTGATTCATTGGTAGAACTCGATTTTTCTGGGCTTACCCAAATGAATGCCGAAGACCGTGCGCTCATCATTCACCCGGCTATTTTTGCCAAAACCAGTCCTTTGGCTTTACTAGACATCCGCAGCGCTGACAACAAAGACCGCTGGATTGTTTGTTTGGAACTTGAAACAGGTCAAATAAAGCAATTGGAGCACCAACACGACAGCGCATGGATAGGCGGGCCCGGAATTTCTTCTTGGAACTTTGAAACGGGTACACTCGGTTGGCTGCGCGACGCACAAACTATCTATTTTCAGTCGGAAGCGTCAGGTTATTCCCACTTGTACACCTTTGATTTACCGACCCAAACCAAGATGGCACTCACAAGCGGCAACTTTGAAGTACATCAAGTGCTCTTAGCTAAGGACAGCAATTCTTTTTACCTGAACACAAATATGAATCATCCAGGCGCGCGTAGTTTTCATCAGCTGGACCTCAAAAAGCTAGAAATCAAACCAATACTTTCAGAACTTGGCGCCTACGAAGTACAGCTTTCGCCAGATGAGAAGCAATTGGCCTACCGTTTCAGCACCAGCATCCAACCTTGGGAAATCTTTACTTGTTCGCTCAAAAATCCGAAAGATCAAGTGCAACTAACGGAGTCAACTACAGAAGTATTCCGAACCTATCCTTGGCAAAAGCCCGAAATTTTAAGCTTTAAGGGCTCTGACGGCGTTGAAGTCTACGCACGCATGTATACGCCCAAGGCGCAAAACAAAAATGGCGCTGCGGTTTTGTTTGTGCACGGTGCTGGTTACTTGCAAAATGCGCATCATTATTGGAGTTATTACCAACGCGAGTTCATGTTTCATCAACTGCTCATCGATAAAGGCTATACCGTGCTCGATGTCGATTACCGCGCAAGCGAGGGCTATGGCCGCGACTACCGAACGGCTATTTATCGCCACATGGGTGGTCGCGATTTACAAGATTTTGTCGATGCCAAACAATTTTTAGTCAAGCAACACGGCATTGACAGCAATAGAGTAGGGATTTACGGGGGTTCTTATGGTGGTTTTATCACGCTAATGGGACTTTTCACCGAACCTGGCACCTTTGCTTGTGGAGCTGCCCTTCGCTCTGTTACCGATTGGGCACACTATAACCACGAATACACTACAAACATTTTGAATACACCTAAAGTCGATCCTGAGGCTTACCGTCAAAGTTCTCCCATTTACTTTGCTGAAGGACTTCAAGACCCGCTTTTGATCTTGCATGGCATGATCGACGACAACGTCCAGTTTCAGGACGTCGTGCGCCTCAATCAGCGTCTTATTGAACTCGGTAAAAAAGATTGGTGGATGGCTCTGTACCCGGTAGAACGCCATGGGTTTGAGTACACTTCTTCTTGGACCGACGAATACCGACGTATTTTTGAATTATTTGAAACGTATTTAAAGTAAAAAATGGCGCTACGCACTGCATTCCTTTCTGAAAAACAGCAAATGTTAGTACATCTTGACGTGCTTCAAGAACTCTATCCGAGCCTTACATTAGAGCAATATGCGACAGAACTCGATTTGATGTTGCCGCACAACTATAGTCAGTTAGCGGTTTACGATCATGAACTTTGCATTGCAATTTGCGGCGTCTGGATCGGTAACAAGCTTTGGGTTGGCAAGTATTTAGAGCTCGATAATAT
>CANHBA010000196.1 GCA_947458985.1 Flavobacteriales bacterium | reverse complement strand
GACTGCTTCGCTTTGCAAGAGCAAGGCCAAAGGTGTTTTTTTGCCGTAGGGAACAGAGGTTTCGCTAGCAATATTAGAAACCGGCTGATTGTCTAAAGTTTGAACCTGTTTTTGTTTCTCCATGAAATCGACCCAATTCGTGATGATTGAATTGGTGCCAGAGAGTAAACCACCATACCGTTTGAGGCCTTCGTAATAGGATTTTTCAAGCAGTAATTTGGGAGAATGAACCAGTAGATCAATATAACCTGAAATGCTGGTGCTTCTAATTGTCTTCGCTGCTTCTACTTGAAAAAGGGCGTTATAACCCTGCCCCATTGAGGTTCCGATATACTTTACCGGATTCTTGATAATCGTGTCGTTTAGGCCTTTTGCAAGTGCAATAAATTCTGGCTTTAAGTTATCCAGATATTGTGCTTTATGAAACTCCCGATTGAAATCCCAGTAGTTTTGAAGGTCATGGTTTTGTTGTAACGCGCGCAAGCGTTCCTCAAAAACCAGGCTTCGGCCGCCATGAATTTGCGCATACCCATTTGCAATTAAATCCCAATAATAGAATAACCATTTGTCAGAAATCAAAAGCACCGGGATAGCCACATGTGTGTCCCGATCTTCGATGTGTGGCGACTGCGCTGAAATGAGATCAATCACCGCACGCAAAAGGGCAAACTTGTAAGTAGAAGTTTTGCTCTCTTGTTCGATGATTTTTTGGAAAATCAGGAGGATATTGTCATTTGTACTATTTGCCATTTCCAACCAATATTGAGCTCATCCACCCCAACGTCTCCTCATCACTGCTCCACACAAAACATCCTTTCATGCCTCGGGTCATTAGAGTTCTGTATGTATTCTTGATGATCAGTTCGGCCATTTGCTGACCTCTTTCTGGATTTGTTTTGAGTAGAGACTTGAGGCCGTGGATGCTTTTGTCGCTGGAGGCGCGGGCTTTGGGTTGGACCACCCATTGGCCGTTGCGGATCACGAGGTCGGGGCCCATGATGACGCCGATGTAGTCTACCTCGAGGCCTTGGCAGGTGTGGATGCAGCCGATTTGTTCGACAGATGAAGGGCTGATGATCCAGAGCATGCCGTCTTGGGTGAGGTTCCATTGTTTGGCAAAGTTGTGCTCAGGGAAGATGATGTCGTTGGCTTTTTTGTCCTTTTTGGAGTTCCAGGGCCAGCAGTAGCCGGCTACCATGCGGGCGCGGTTGCGGTCTTGGTTTTTATCGAGAATGCGCTCGTAGAGTTCATTGGGCGTTTGGCAGACCTGAAAGTCGTAGGCGATGTCTTTTAGGTCGGTGTTGGCGGTTTCGCGGATGCCAAGCATGTTGTCGAGAAATGCCATGTAGCCGTCGCTGCCATTACATCGGAACTGACTTGATAGTTCTAGTTGGTGGAGGGTGGCGCCTGCCTGGGCTGCCCACATACTGATTTCGGCGTCGGAGCCAATGTCTTTGAGCGTGACGCGTTGGTCTTCGTCTAAGAAGAATACCGAACAGCACGCTGCGTTGATGATTTCTTTGATTTGGTTTTCGCCAAGATTGGAGAACATGCCGCTCTTTTCATTGAGGCGGTGGGCTTCGTCTACCAATAAGGCGTCGTACTGATTGCGTTCTGAATTGATGTAGGTGCCCGACCCTTTGAAAAGGTTGTTGACCCAAGATTTAGACCGAATACCGCTGAGTTTGCTGGCATATACATCGCGAGGGGCGCTGTTTTTACTGACGTATTGCACCAGTTTTTGCTTAGCGGTGAGACGCGCAGTGAGCTGAATAGCCACAACCGATTTGCCAGTTCCGGGCCCACCCTTCACAATCACGACATGCTTGCTGCTCGGGTTAGACTGCTCTACCAAATTCCAGATGCGCTCGTAAACCACCTTTTGGTCGTCTATCATCACAAACTCGTCGTTGCCTTCGATCATTTTGGCAATGGCGTCGGCTAGGCCTTTTGACGGCCGAATTTCACCGTGTTCAATTTGGTACATGACATTTCGAGCGTCGCCAAACTTCACGTGTGTCTTGATGAATTCCGACAAACGCAACACATCGTTTTTGGCAAACAACGGAGCCTTCTGCAAATGCGGTGCGTAAAAATCGGTAGTCAGTGGCGATGGATCGGCGCAATTGTGCAAAAACGCACATGCCCGTAAGTCTATTTGTTGTTCTTCAACTGCCGAATTGAATCCTTCTAAAAGTGCTGCATAACTCCAAGCCTGATAACTCGGATGGCTCACCTCTCGAACAGCTCCGCCAACAAATGTTTTTACAACGCCATCTAGGTCTGTTGCTGTAGCCGTTTCCCATTGCTTGAGTTCAACAATTACGGCGCAGTCTTGGTGGTTTTCGGTTTGGCCCGTAATGATGAAGTCGATGCGCTTACTCGTATTGGGCACCTGGCACTCTATGCTAATTTTCGCATCACCGGGTATTGCCGTATCATCCAAAACATTGCGCATGTATTGCATGGAATTTTTCCAAGATGCCACCTCGTTTTTATTGGTGTCTCGACCTAAATTGCGCTTGAAATTATCGTGAATGATGTACTCAATTTTGCTCTCACGCACATGCGCCATGAACGTCTCTTTGTTTTCTTGATAGACAATCATAACTCCGTATACTTCTGCGCACTGCCCCTCGACTTCTCTACCGGATACTTCTCGGCATTCTTGGCAATTTTATCCAGCACAATTTGCTTCACGTCCAAGCCCTGCTTCTCTGCCAACAGTAGCGCATAAGCCAGTACATCAGCCAATTCTTCCTTGATTTTTTCCTTCTCAACAGACTCCGAAGCAGCCGCATCTTTCCACAAAAATAATTCATTCAACTCTGCCGCCTCTATCGAAAGCGCCACCGCCAAATTCTTAGTATCGTGAAACTGCTGCCACTCGCGCTCATCGCGAAAAGCCACTAAAGCATCAATTAATTGCTGGATGTCGGACATGAGGTAAAGATGGGGATTTTAAGTAATCGGATACTAAATATTATTAAACATATCAATTCTCAGACTTTTTATTTAATCGAGAAGCATAAATTTTATTGAGTTTAGGAATCCGACCATCTAATTCCTCATAGTATTTTATCCAATAATCTTCCCATTCTGAGCGTTTAACTTCATCTTCAATAACAGAGTATTGTATTTCATCAAACTCCCATCCTATCCTTGGCGTATCATTGAATCTATTCCGTATCCAACCTCTACCTACATAAACTACCTCCCCATTACACAAGTAACGATATATGCCTTTTGCATCAGTTGGTATATTTTTAATATCTTCACGTAGAACAGAAATCTCAAAGGCAGGACACAATTGCACCACCCATGTATTATCCACTTTTACTAAATTAAAATCGTTAAATGGAGTACCATCAACACTTTTAACCCAGTCTAAATCATTCACTTTTTTATTTTGTACGTAAAAACCATCACTTAAATTACCATTTAATTGAAGTAATTTCCCATTGTTATTTTCACGATAAAACACAAAACCAATTTTCCTTTCAACTTTATCAATTTTTAACAAGACAAATTTCTTTTTCTCAAGTTCTGCCTCTTTGGCAAAATCTTTTGAGAAATT
>CANHBA010000195.1 GCA_947458985.1 Flavobacteriales bacterium | reverse complement strand
TTTTCTACTACTTCCCGAATTTGTGCACCAATGAGTTGCTCCATATCACAAAGCTGCAAATAGCTGAGTGATAAGTGTTACTATTTTCGTTTTTATATTTTAACAATTGTGTTGGTTATTATACATGTTCAAATTTAAAAATCAAAATCGAGCTTTCTTTAGAATGAAGAAAAAACTGATTATCATTCAGATAATCAGCAATATAAACATAGGAGAAGATAGGGTTACCTGTATTTTTAAATGCTTACCTTTACCCCATGTCATTTTTTACTTCAGATTACCTCGCATTTTTCAAGGAACTGGCCGCAAACAACCACAAAGAATGGTTTGATGCCAACCGCAAGCGCTATGAAATAAGTGTGAAGGAACCATTCAAGGCTTTTACTCAACATTTGATCGATGAACTCGCCAAGAAGGAGCCTGCTTTTAAAGAGCTGAAGGCTTCGGACTGTATTTTTCGGATCAACCGCGATATTCGTTTTTCCAAGGACAAAACGCCATACAAAACGCAGTGTTCAGCCGTGATTTCGCCATATGGGAAGAAGAGCAGCTCAATTCATGGCATTTATTTTGAATTTGGGCCGGCGCATGTGCGTGCGTATGGTGGGGTTTATGAAATTGAAAAAGACGATTTGTATGCCCTTCGTGAAGGAATTGCCAATAACCTTGCTACATTTCAAAAATTGTATCGAGATAAAAAGTTCAAAGCGTTATTTGGTGAAATTCACGGAGAGAAAAACAAAAAACTAGACAAAGATTTTATCGAGGCCGCTGCGCAAGAAGCCCTCATCTTCAACAAACAATTTTATTTTTATAGTACATTTGAAGCCGAAACGCTCCTGGACCCCAACTTAGATCAGCTCATGATGGAATGTTATCAGACTGGGCGGCCACTCGAACAATTTTTCAATCAATTTATCCAACGTTCATGAAATACTTTTTTCAATTACTGTTTATCGGAATAACCTTTGTGAGTTTTGGTCAAAAGAAATCATTTGACCTCAAGGAGTCTGTGCTCAAGCAAAGAGCGCTGACGCCGGTTCGACTCAATAATTTTCAATGGATTCCGGAATCTGATTCCTACACGTTCTGCAGTGCAGATTGGCAAAGTCTACAACAAAGTTCTGTAGCTTCAGAAAAATCTATTGAGCTCACAAGTGTCAAGGAAATCAATGAGAAATTAAGTACTTCATTTGCGCATTTAGGTTTCAGTACTTGGGTTAGTAAAGACGTACTCGAAGGTTCTGACGGAGGAAGCGTCTTTGCGCTTTACAACATTACAGCTAAAAGTGGCAGCGTTCACAAAGTGCAAGAAGGTGCCGAAAACGTACATTTTCATAATGGAAGTAAGCGTTTGGCCTACACCATCGACAACAATTTATATGTTGATGGCCGCGCGGTTACCAAAAACCAAGACAAAAACATCGTGTCTGGCCAAACCTACGCACGCAGCGAGTTCGGCATTACGGAAGGGATTTTCTGGTCCAATTCTGGGGCTTTGCTCGCTTTTTACCAAAAAGATGAAAGCGCTGTCCATGATTATCCTTTATTAGATATCAATCAAACGCCTGGTGCCGTGAAGTTCATTAAATACCCAATGGCGGGTCAGGCTTCTGAAAAACCGCGTGTGGGCATTTACAATATCAAAACAAAGAAAACAGTGTTCATTAACCCGCGTTCTGGTGCTGATTCTTACCTCACAAATGTTGCCTTTACACCGAGCGAAAAATACCTACTTGTTGCTGAAGTCAATCGCGATCAAAACCACATGTGGTTGTACCTTTATGATCTAAAAGGAAAGTTAGTACGCACCTTATGGGAAGAACAAAACGACAAATGGGTAGAGCCTGAGCACCCCGCATTTTTCCCTTCCAAAACATCGGATAACTTCATTTGGATTTCAGAAAAGAACGGCTTGAACAACCTGTATTACCTAGACATCAACGGACAAATTATCAAGACCCTAACAGCGAATAAATTTGTAGTAAAGGATATCCTCGAAGCGAGTGAAGACGGCAGCAAAATTTATTTTTCAGCTACTGGCATCAATCCTTGTAACACTTTGGTGTACGAAGTAGATTTACAAGGTAACCAACGCCAACTGACGCAAGCGGAAGGCACGCACCGCTTTGCTTTGGCACCGAAAGGCGCTTATTATTACGATGGCTACAGCAGTGTAGATGTGGCCAACAAAGAATACGTCATGACCTTAAATGGGAAAATGGCCAAACTCCTCCAAGATTCTCCAGATAAATTAGCCGAATACAACATCGGCAGTACAGAAATTGGCAATATCAAAGGCAAGGACGGCAGTGCGCTTTACTACCGCATGATCAAGCCAGCTGATTTTGACCCCACAAAAAAATACCCTGTATTGGTTTACGTTTACGGCGGGCCACATGCTCAAATGGTGACCAATAGCTGGTTGGCGGGCGCCAATCTTTGGATGCATTGGTTGGCCAATCAAGGCTACATCGTGTTTACCCTAGACAACCGAGGTTCTGGCGAGCGCGGCTTTGCTTTTGAGAGCCAAATTCACCGTCAGTTGGGTACCGTAGAAATGGAAGATCAACTTACTGGCGTTGAGTACCTCAAGTCTTTACCTTATATCGATGGCCAACGTTTGGCGGTCCATGGGTGGTCTTTTGGCGGCTTCATGACAACGAGCTTGATGTTGCGCCAGGCAGGTACCTTTAACACAGGAGTTGCCGGCGGGCCTGTTACCGACTGGAAATTTTATGAAATCATGTACGGCGAGCGCTACATGGACCGCCCTGAACAAAACCCAGAAGGGTATGCTGCCAATTCCCTATTGAACCATACCAAAAACCTCAAAGGCAAATTGCTCTTGATCCATGGTACGGTAGATGACGTCGTGGTGATGCAACACAACGAGGCCTTATTGAAGTCTTTCATTGACAACGGTGTGCAAGCTGACTACTTTGTGTACCCCATGCACCCACACAACGTGAGTGGCAAAGACCGCGCGCATTTGATGGAAAAAGTATTGTTGTATATTATTGAGAACAACAAATAATCAAATTTTGCTTTTGAGGCTCATCCAGCCGCCGCCGTTGTGCACGTTATAGCCCGCAGCCTTTAAAATGCTTTTGGCACTACCGCTTCGCATACCAGACGCACAACAAGTGATGACAGCTTTGTTCTTTGGAACCTTAGAGAGGCTAGCCTGCAAAGATTGTAAAGGAATATTTACCGAACCTTTGATATGGCCACCTTTGTATTCAGCAGGGCTGCGCACATCGATGATCATGGCACCTTGCTCGATGAGTTCGGCGAAATTCACGCTTGTGCCGCCAAATAATTTCTTTAACAGAGACATTTCTTAGTTTTGAGAAACTTGGTAATTCACATCTAACCAAGAACCGCCGTTTTCGCAGTCCACACCCAACGATTGAAAGTAGTGGGTAGCTTGCCCAGAGCGGTTGCCAGAAGCACAACAGAAGATAATAGGTTGTTGCATCGCTTTAATTTCGTCTACATGAGCCGTGATTTCTTGAAGTGGAATGTTGATTGAACCAGCGACATGGCCACCAGCAAACTCAGCGTGCGTGCGCACATCAATGATTGTTTTTGACATCTTTT
>CANHBA010000194.1 GCA_947458985.1 Flavobacteriales bacterium | reverse complement strand
CTTTGCACTTTTGAATTTCTTCAGTAGTAAGCAGACCCACTTTTTTGAGAACTCGGCTTTGGTCTATAGTTCTGATTTGATCAAGTACAATCCAGCCAGGTATGCTTAAAGATTTGGTATATATCCTTGTTGGGTAAGGTTTAGATGAACTTGTTATTGGCGCAATGATGACGGTATTTAATTGCCGATTCATTTCATCTGGAGAGATGACAACACAAGGTCTTGTTTTTTTGATTTCACTGCCCACTGTGGGGTCAAGATTGACCAGAATGATGTCATATTGCTGCAGTTTCATTAGTCGAAAATTTCGTCTTCAAAAACGTCATCTATTAGCAAACGGTCATCGCCATTGGCGTGCATTTGCTTAAAGGCTTCTTCCCATCCCTCACGGGCTTTTTTTATTGGTTTGAGCGTGATATCATGCTCATTTAAAATGATTTCCATTTCTCCTTGAATGTTGTATTGATCAATAATTGATTTTGGAAGACGAATACCTTTCGAATTACCAATTTGAATAATAGAAGCGCGCATAAGTAATTACAATGTAATTACAAAATTAATCTTTTTTATTCACATTCAAAATTACTGCTAACACAAAACAATCAATTCAGTAGAACTACTGAACAGGGTTAAAATTTATTGGGATTTACATCACTAACTTACGACTTCAAAATCAAAAACACAATCCCAGCCAAGGCAAAACCAGTAGCACGGCGAATAACGGCAATCATGCGCCCGGTTCTTTGCATGCCCTTTTGCATGTCTTCAAAATCTTCCTCTGACATATCGTCGGAGCTTTCCAGCCATTCGTCTGGAGCGTTGTCGGGGCTTACGATTTTAGAAACCGTGGGGCCATCTTTGCCGTCAAATATTTCGCAGCTGGAGAGTTCAAAAGGCCCGTTCATAAAACGGTCTGCTATGCATTCGGACCAGCTGATGTCTTTGTAGTTTTTGATGTCTACTAATGTGAGCTCGTCACTGGTGCAAATCAACTGCGGAAGACTCGAAAGATTCGCGTAAAGTGTCAGTTGAAATAGGTTTGGTGCAACTGGTTCTCTTAATGTGGCCAAACTTGGTAAATTAAAATCGATGAGGCCTAGCTCTAAAAGGGTGTCTGGGAAGACTATCGTTTGGAGTACCTCACTCTGGATAGAGAGGATAGCTAACTTTTTGAAATCGGGAATGATAAGAGAGGTGTCTTTGTAATCAAAATTGAGCCAATACAGGTTGGGGTCGTTTACAAAAAGGATGTCGAGGTCGGCTTGGGTGATATTTTTACCAAAGTATTCTCCTTCTATTTCTTGAACGAATTGGGCGCGACCGATGACACTTAAAAAGAGGGAATTGAAAAGGGCAAGATAGATGAACTTCATGCACTAAAGTTACGCATTTCGTTTTTTTGTATTATTTTGTCCTAACTAATTGAACGCAAAAACTGTAAACTATGAAAAAACTATTCATTTCTCTTTCAATTCTAACTTGTGTTGGAGCGGTAAAAGCCCAAACCCTGACTTTCGATGTAGCGGCTAAATATGCCTACAGCGCAACGGGTATGTTCAACAAAAATATTTCTGATCTCGGCGCGTCTCAAGATTACGACGTGGCATTTAGTTCTAACTATGGTTTAGCTGGAACCGTTAATTTTGGTAAAATTGGTGTAGGAGTAGAATACCTATTGGGTAATTTCAAAGCCGGTTACCAAGGTGACCAAGTATTGATCGGCGGAGCTTATACTTCTCATATTGACATGAAGACCACTCAAATTCCAATTTACCTCCGACTTGGTGAATCAAAAGGTTCATTTGGAGAATTCGGTATTGTCATGAACAACGTAAAAAGTGCTACCTACACGAATAGCAACAACCTGATTGATCCATCAGTAGACGTCACCAATCAATACCAAAACTTCATGGGTTACATGATTGGCGTTGGTGGTCGTTTTGGCATTCTTGACTTTCCTGTGTTGGTTTCGGTGAGCGCTCGTTTTATGTACAGCACTGCCGATGCAAAAGGCGTTGACGCTTTAGGAACGGATTTAGACTTGTACAATCCATACAGCAAATCCAATGCTGCCTCTGTAGGTTTACACGTTGGTGTAATTTATTCTATTGACTAAGTTCAAAATTATCAATCACAAAAAAGGCGAGCCAACGGCTCGCCTTTTTTATTGAATGAAATTTGCTTTATGGTTTGACCAAATGAACAAAACCGTGAAGCGTGTAAAGTGTTTTCTCTTTGTTGTCGTATTCGTATTTCTCGCTTTTTGGTGTGGCCATGTAAAAGTACACGCCTTCTTCTAGCGCTTTACCGCTCATGTCGGTACCGTTCCAGTCGTTGAGGTAGTTGTCTTTTTCATAGATGAGGTTGCCCCAACGGTTGAAAATTTGGATACTAACTTGGTTGTAGTCTTCCCAGTTTTTGATGACCAATAGGTCGTTGGTGCCGTCGTCGTTGAGTGTCAGGATATTTGGCACTACTAACGGACATTGGTTGTAAACACGGATATTTGGCGAAGTAATGGTCTTGGCGCATTGGTCCATGACGTAAACCTGGAAGTTGTTGAGGTTAGGTTGTAGGATACTCGGTTGCACATAGACGGTGTCGTTATTAGGGAAGCCGCCCGGCCCCCATACATAACTGTACGGAGAAATACCATTTTGAACATTACACCAAATGTTGGTTCCTTGCCCGAAGTCTGCACAAACATTCAAAGAATCAACTGCTGTGATTGTCATTGGTGTGTAGTCAATGATATTGAGGGAGATAGATGTTGTGTCAAAAGTGCCGTCGCAAGGGTTTGGTAAAATAACGTTGAAGAAAACGGTCTCGGTACCTTCAGGTAAACCATCTAAGAACGCTGAAATTCCAATGGTGTCGGAAGCAACGCCAGCAGGAATTACAAGGGTGTCGTCGATGTAAGGGTAGTCGTCGCCGTTGATGGCTGTTCCGCTTAAGCTAATTTGTACAACTAAGTTGGAAGAGAGGTCGGTACGGGTCACGACGAAACCTGCAAAGCCGCAGTCTTCGATGAGTTGTGTTGGCCCGGTTACATCAACTTCAATTGGCACCTCGACTTGGCATGTAACCACGCGGTAACCGAAAGTCCTGATTTTGGTATTGATGAGTACGCCATTGCGCCATTCTTTGACAGCTACACCCGCTACAAAACTACCAATGAGGTTAGGTGTAAAGGTCATGAAGCCTGTAGTGGGGTCAATGGTGATATTTGAACCGGCACCAAAAGGAACCGTTTCGGTAAAGCTAGGATTCCAGCTGACGGGACTATAAGGCGCAGCTGTTTCGGGATCGGGAACAACATTAGCAATGCTGCCACCGAGCAAAGGCGCCATGAGTTCGTAACTCAGGGAATCGCCGTCGGGGTCAAAGGCTGCGTGGTCAAAGTCTAGTGTGTTTTGCGAACACAAAATGAGCGGCGGATAATTGATAAAGCGCGCGCCTTGGTTGTGGACACCAACTAAGGCAGAGCCCGGAATAATGGTGGTCAGGGTAATTCCATTGCTTGCTGGATCTACGATGTTGTCAATGGCGCCGGTCCAGCAACAGCGTTGGTAAGAAACATAATAGCCTTGGACGCTGAAAGGTAAGGTAACGGTGTCGACGTAAATGGCACGCTCTACACAGATAT
>CANHBA010000193.1 GCA_947458985.1 Flavobacteriales bacterium | reverse complement strand
CGTTGGATAGCCGGGCCCGGAATCGCCGCGGCTGAATCAGCCTTGACCGTAACTGTCATGAACAACATTGCCGTCTATATTCCAAATTCATTTACGCCAGACGCCAATGAATTCAATACGGTTTTCTTCCCGGTGTTCTCGACCGGCTTTATTCCAAAGGGATATCAGTTCACCATTTTTAACCGCTGGGGCGAAGAAATTTTCTTCAGTAAAGACCATACTGCATCTTGGGATGGCGCTATGTCCGACGGTACCGATTGCCCAGATGGCATCTACAATTATCTTCTTGAATACCAAGAAATCGATAAAGGAGAGCTTAGCCGCATCCTTGGCTTTGTACACTTATTGAGATAAAAAAAGCCCTGCGTCATGCAAGGCTTTTCAAATAGGTTGTCGATCCAAATAAAAGATCAATATTCATCTTCATTGAAGAGAAAATCTTCTCTTGAAGGGTAGTCAGGCCAAATTTCTTCGATGCTTTCGTACATATCGCCTTCGTCTTCGAGGTCTTGTAGGTTCTCTACAACTTCGAGCGGAGCGCCAGTGCGGATCGCAAAATCGATGAGTTCTTCTTTAGTGGCAGGCCACGGTGCGTCTTCAAGGTAGGAGGCAAGTTCCAGTGTCCAGTACATGTGTCAGTTATTTAGGTTTATTTTTGGCAAAAGTAATTTTTATTTCTAAAATTCCAAGTGCCAATCAAAAAAACTCGCAAAAATTTAATGTCGGGGCGTCCAGGTGTGTTCTGTAGTGCCGTTGTCTAGACTGATTTTTCGAGCCAACACAAATAAGTAATCACTGAGTCTGTTGAGGTAAGTGAGCACCAAGGCTTCAACACCCTCGAGTTCATCTAGGGTGACAGACATACGCTCAGCTCTTCTGCAAATGCAACGCGCCACGTGTGTGTGGGCGCTAATTGGATGGCCACCAGGTAAAATAAAAGCGGTCAAGGCGGGTAGTGCTTCGTCCATGACGTCCATCCAATGCTCTAGTTTTTCGACGTCGCTTTCGGTGAGGTCGGGCAACTGCATTTTGGATTTCTCGGGGTCGGCAGCTAAATGTGAGCCAATGGTGAAAAGACGATCTTGAATTTCTTGCAATTGGGCGACGTAGCGCAGGTCTATAGCCAAGGTGCTGATCAGGCCAATGTAAGAGTTGAGTTCGTCTACGGTGCCGTAGGCTTCAATACGGACATCGCCCTTAGAAACGCGTGTGCCGCCGATCAGGCCGGTACTGCCTTGGTCACCTTTTTTGGTATAAATTTTCATAGCAATTAGTTAGTGGAGTTCGGCAAGTAAAGCGTTCAACTCAGATTCGGTATAGCGTGTCTGTAGCAATTGATACATCACGTTTTCGACAATGCTGTCAGGGCAAGAAGCTCCTGAGGTGAGCACGATTCTTACTTTTTCTTGTAGCGGAAGAAAAGCTTCTGTTTGCTGCATTTCTTTTTGGTGGTAATTGAAATGCTGAACGGAAGTTCCGTTGATTTCCGTAGCATCTTTGATATAATAAGTAGGAAATTTGCGTTCGAGCAACTCTACTAAATGACTTGTGTTGGAGCTATTGTAGCCGCCTACCACAATTGCGAGGTCTGCTTCTTCTTCGAGTAAACCTAGAGTTGAAGATTGGTTGTCGTTGGTGGCGTAACAAAGGGTGTCGCGGGTATCGGCCATGTAGTTTTTAATATTGCCTTCGCCATATAAATCCATGTAACAAGCCCTGAGGTAATCTGTGATTTCTTGTGTTTCAGAAGCAAGCATGGTGGTTTGGTTCACGACACCAATTTTGTTTAGGTGTTGTTTGGGATCAAAACCCGCGCTCATTTTGCCTTTGAAAAAGTCAAAAAACGCTGCTTGCGGATGCTGACCTCTGATGACCTCGGCTAAAAAATGGGCTTCTTTGAGGTCTTTGACAATCAAAGCAGGGCCATTGGCAACGGCATGCGAGAAGGTTGCCCGTGTTTCTTCGTGGTCGTGTTTGCCATGAATGACAATGGTATGGTCGGTTTCACCGAGTTTTTCTGAACGGTTCCAGACCTTTTCTACAAAAGGACAGGTGGTGTTGTAGGTTTGGATGTCTAGGCCTAAATCTTTGAGTTGTTGCTCAATTTCTAAAGTGGTGCCAAATGCGGGAATCAGCACTACATCGGCAGGGGTGAGTTCGGAGAACGAAATGAGTTGCGCACCGTTGGTGTCTTGTAAAAACTGTATGCCATTGCTCGTGAGGTCTTCATTGACCGCCGGGTTGTGGATCATTTGGCTCAGTAAAAAGATGCGCTTACCAGGGTTTTCTGAAAGTGCTTTATAGCTGCGCTCAATGGCGTTTTCTACGCCGTAGCAAAAGCCAAAATGGCGTGCAATAAGAAATGTGAAGTCTCCAATTTGAAGTTCGGACGGCGTAAAATCTTTTTTGCGCGGGTCTGCTACTTTGCGCTGGGCTTTGATCTTACTGAGCAAAGGCGAGCGATAGAATGTAGGTACTTCAAATTGTTTCATGCAACTTTAACACTTCAAATGAGCAATTGGTTCGGTTGTTTAGCTGTGCAGCTTTCCAGGATATTGCTCGAGTGCCACACGCAAACATTCCACGGCAGCTTTTAGGTGCGCTTGATCGAGTACATAGGCAATGCGCGCTTCTTGCATGCCTGCGCCTGGTGTTGCATAAAAACCGTTGGCTGGCGCCATCATGACGGTTTGTCCTTCGAAGTCAAATTCTTCTAGTAACCATTGGCAAAAATGTTCTGCGTTTGCTACAGGGAATTTAGCCACACAATAAAAAGCACCGCTTGGCTTTGGGCAGAAGACACCAGGAATGCTGTTGAGGCCATCTACCATGATGTTGCGACGCGCCACGTACTCGGCTACTACTTCATCAAAATAGCTTTGCGGCGTGTCTAGAGCGGCTTCTGCTGCAATTTGATCTACCGTGGGAGGGGAGAGGCGGGCTTGTCCAAACTTAAGGGCAGCCTGCATGAATTCTTTGTTTTTAGAAATGAGCGCGCCAATGCGGGCACCACACATAGAATATCTTTTCGAAACGGAGTCGATCATGACTACATTTTGCTCGATGCCTTCCAAATTCATGGTAGAAAATGGTTTGGCGCCGTCGTAGCAAAACTCGCGGTACACTTCGTCTGCAAATAAGAAGAGGTCGTGTTTTTGTACGATATCGCGGAGCTGCTCGAGTTCTTCTTTAGCGTACAGGTAGCCAGTAGGGTTTCCCGGGTTGCAAATGATAATCGCTTTGGTTTTAGCCGTGATTTTTGCTTCAATTTGCGCTACTGGTGGCAAAGCAAAACCGTTTTCTATATGCGACGTAACCGGAACAACTTTTAGCCCCGCCATGACAGCAAAACCGTTGTAATTGGCATAAAATGGCTCTGGAATAATGATTTCATCGCCAGGATTGCAAGCGGTCATGAGGCCGAAAATAAGCGCTTCTGAACCACCTGTTGTAATGATGATGTCTTCGGTTTGGACAGGAATGCCTTGTTTTTGGTAGCTTACTGCTAATTTCTGACGATACGATTCAAATCCGGCAGAATGGCTGTATTCTAAAACTTTATGATCTAAGTTATGAATAGCGTTGAGCGCAGCAGCTGGCGTTTCAATATCTGGTTGACCTATATTTAAGTGGTATACTGTTTTACCCGCTTTTTTAGCGGCTTCCGCGTAAGGAACCAATTTGCGAATTGGTGAAGCGGGCATTTCGATGGCTT
>CANHBA010000192.1 GCA_947458985.1 Flavobacteriales bacterium | reverse complement strand
TCATGAAAATGTTCACCAAGACTAAAACGAAAAAGGAGCTTTCTCCGAGGCGAACATAGACCAAAACAGAGGCAATCATAATGATAGAGGCCCACATAAATAATTGGAATTTGTTGACTTTGTCGGCCATCCAGCCAATGATAGGCATGATCATAAAGGTAGACACCCCAACAATCATGAAAAGCATAGGCAATTCTTTTTGTGTAATACCGACGTTATTGACCGCAAAAGCACTGCCCCAAGGCATCATGAAATAGCCTCCTAAGGACATAAAAGCAGTTGCCATAAAGCCAATGCGGTAGTTTCGGTTGCGAACTGTCGTTAAAAGATGTTTGAAAGCGGAGTGCTCGGTTTTTTTGTCGAGGTGTGCGCGTACAGGTTTGAGACCAAAAAGGATGAGAACGAGCATGGTGATTGATAGCACGACAATCATGTAAAAAGGTGTTTGCCAGTTGGATTTGGCAGCGATGTACAAACTAATTGGAATACCCAAAATTTGACTCAGGCCAAAGCCCATTTGCATGAAGCCCATCACGCGCCCGCGCTGCTGCAAACTAAATAGGTCTGCAACTATTGCCATAGAAATTGAGGACATGACGCCACCAAAAATGCCGGTAAAAATGCGCGCCATTACGAGTTGCTCGTAGGATTGCGCCAAGCCACAGAATAGGGTACCTATAATAAAGCCTGAATAGAAGAAAACCAACAAGCGTTTGCGGTCAAAACGATCGGCAAACCCTGCCGTTAAAAAACCAGAAAGCCCAGCGGCAAGTGCATAACTAGAAACCACAATGCCGAATTGGTAAGGTTTCACTTGTAGGTCTTTCATGAGTAGATCGCCTAGAGGTGACATCACCATGAAGTCTAGAACGACTGTAAATTGCGTAAAGGCTAGTATAGCAACAACCAACCATTGGTAAGTGCTGAGCGGAGTTTTGTTTTTCACGTTGCGAAATTAAGCCAATTTTCCGCGCGATTCATTAAGAAGTTTTAACGAATCGATAATGTATTTTAATCTGATTCTTTTCAAGTTCAAGGAGGTAGGTCCCGTTGTTGAGTTCTTGTAAATTCAGGTAGTTCAGCTCATTTGAGAGTTGACCTTCCCACATAATTTGACCGAATAAATTTGAAATTGTACAGGTGGATTCAAGCCAAGAGGCTGGGACTTGTATCTGAAAACTGCCGTTATTTGGGTTTGGAAATAAGATTGGTTTTTCTGATTTGGTCGGCTTAATACTTGCATCGATGAGTAAAATGCCACTTTCATATTGACAGCCAAAAGCATCGGTGATTTGACATTGGTAATTTCCGTTTTGTGTAAGTTGAAGGTAGTTTTCATGTTGATTCATAAGTAATTGCCCATCTAGGAACCAATTGATTTGGGCATCTTGAGGAATGTTGCTCACGGTTAAAAGACCGTTGTTTTCTTGGATCACTGGTTGGAGCCAAGGGCTACAATAAATAGCCAGGAGCGTGTCTGAGAAGGCCACACAGCCATTGGCATTGATGGCAACCAACGAGTAGCTGCCGCTTTGATACACCTCGTGAGTTGTAGCTGTGGCACCGGCAATTGGAGACCCATTGAAATACCATTGATAGGAGTAGCCGAGGTTGCTCGTGCTGAGTGTGTGGTTCAGGGAGTCGTAGGTAAGGAGTGGCGTTGGTGGAATGTCGTAAACTATGATCGTATCAGATGCGAGTACTTGTGGTGTGGGCAATAAAACTTGATGTTGAATGCTGTAGTTGAAGTTTGAGGTGCCGGCACCGCAGCCATTGCAGCCATTCAGATTCAGGTTGTGGCTACCCATGTAGTCGTCGGCGCCAAAATAGGGTTCTCCAAAGCTGTCGTCGGCCTCCCAAATTTCTATGACGTAAGAACTGCTCGGGTTGATATTGAGGTTTAGCGTCCATTGAACGGGTGGGTTTTGGTCCCCGATGATGGTAGATTGGTAGACAATGGTGCCGTTTTCTTTGATTTTAAAGTAGGCATCGGCGTTTTCATAGGAAGGAAAGCCCCCGCCATAATTGCTCATGCTGGAGATGTAGATGTTTTGTAACGTGTAAACATCCGAAGTGTCTAGAGAACCGTAGGCAGTATAGTTCACGATATAAGTACCAGGGTTGGGATAGTATTGTGGGCTTGGATTTTCGGTAAAGGATAAATTGCCATTGCCGAAATCCCATTGGTATTGCAGCAAGCCCGGATTGTTGTTGGTGAAGCTAACGAGTGCTGGCGCACAATTAGGCGCACCGGTGAGGGTGAAGCCGTTATTAGAAATACTTGCAGTAGAGGGGAGTACGACCATTTGAATTTGAAAGACAAAAGGATAACCTGAAAGTATGGTGAGGTCAGCTAGAACGGTTACATCGATGGTGTAAGATCCGGCCAAAAGTGGGGTGCCATGGATATTGACACAACCATGTTGTGAGATTTGGGGGTTGTAATCGCAGTTGGAGCTATTGTTGTTGCAGGTCCAACTGAGGCCAACGGGCAAGGCTACGGATAAAATATGAAAATTGATGAAGTCATAGCCGAGGGTGTCTGTTGGCATCACAAACGTGATGTCTTGGTTGTATGGTAAGCCAACAGTGGCATTTGGTAAGGTGTCAGGGTAAATGCCGACTTGTGTTTGCGTGTAGTCAATATTGCAAATTTGAGCAGCGGCTAAAAGTGGCAATAAGCTAAAGAGTAGGGGGAGTAGGTGTTTCATTTTTCGGAATTTTGAAACGAAATTAACGCCGTTTTTCAACTTAAATATCCGAAAAAATACTGAAAAACAATCTATTACACTAGCGTATCAGGATTTTTACTGACACGGGCACCAAGTTCAATGCATTCTAAATCGTGAATTTTTGCACCTGTAATTTGGAACCTAAAAATGGTCTTAACCTGATGAAAGCCTTTGTAGCCACAAGCACCCGGATTGAGCCACAACATATTGAAACGCTTGTCAAATTGTGCCAAAGCGATATGAGAATGACCGCAAATAAATAACTGAGGCGCACCGTTTTGAAGCAATTCTGCCAAAGCTGGTTTGGCGTATTTGCCGGGTCTGCCTGCGATGTGCGTCATGAGCACGTGCACATCTTCAATTTTAAAACGTAAAAATTCTTTGCAGGCAGCACGCAAGCGATGGTCATCGATGTTGCCATAAACTACGCGCAGCGGCTTGAATTTTTCTAAAGCCTCTAGGGTAGGGAGGTCACCGATGTCGCCGGCATGCCAGACTTCATCGACATCGGCGAAGTAGTCCCATATTTTGGGGTCCAAAAAACCGTGTGTGTCAGAGAGTAAACCGATGCGTTTCATAGTTATTAACAAAAGTAATTATTTTTTGGTGCGGTCAATTCCTTAAATATTCGATAACAAAATAGTAATAATCGATAAAAAGCCATGAATATTCATTAGATGTCATTCTTTGCTCAACTAAAATTGTATTCCAAAAGTTTGTGAATAAATTTAGAGGCCTAGTAGTCAACTTATACCAAGTTTCGGCCATATTTGTAACAAACTATAAACTATGAAAAATCCTTTACTTATTTTAAATCAAAAAGGTGGTTTTTTGCGATTCAAGCATTTATTTATTGGATTGTTTTTCCTACTTTTTGGAACAACTTCTCTCACCGCACAGTGTACGTATTCCATTGCGTTACACGACACCTGGGGTGATGGCTGGAACGGTGGAAACGTCACTGTAAACGTTGGTGGTACCAATGTGCTTACCGCAGT
>CANHBA010000191.1 GCA_947458985.1 Flavobacteriales bacterium | reverse complement strand
GGCAACTCAGCCCTCACCAAGTGGGTACGCGAAGGCGGAACTTTAATTGTAACGGGCGGTGCAGTAGATGCCCTCGCCGACCAAGAAGGCTTTGGCCTCAAGCGCAAAGAAAGTGCAGCAGGCGCACCCGCACCAATTGCCTATACCAACCAAGAACGCGACCAAATCTCAGACAACATCATTGGCGCCATTTACCCTTGCGTCCTGGACAACTCCAACCCAATGGCTTTTGGCTACAATTTCTACTACACCCTTCGCCAAGGCGCCAGCGTCTATGAGCTCGAAGGCAAGCCCGTCTTTGAACTAGAGAAAAATGCCCAAGCGGTCAATGGTTTTGTAGGCGCACGCGTCAAAAAACAACAATCCGAAGCCGATATCGCGGGCACAGTCCAATACGGCCGCGGCACCATTGTCTATTTGATCGACAACCCACTCTTCCGCGGCTTCTGGGAAAGCGGCAAATTAATGGTCGTGAATTCGATATATTTTGTGAATCAGTAGGGGAGGCTACACCTCAAAAATCCCATTTTTAATCGCATACAGCACCATGCCGGCGATGTTTTTGGTATTGGTTTTATACCTAATGCGTTCGCGGTGCCCCTCAATAGTTTTGACCGACACAAACAAGGCAGCAGCCATTTCCTGATTTGTTCTTTCCTGACAGACGAGCCTCAAGACTTCTATTTCGCGCTTGCTGAGGCGAATCGATGGATCATCGTTATCGTTTAATGGAGAGATTTCTTTAGACATCTGCAGTTTTAAATAGAGTGGAGAAACGTTTTTTTTCTCAACCGCTTCAAAACGGATAAACAGCACTTATTATTTGAATGAAATGTGGTTTAGGGTGAAAACCCTTGGTTGGGTCAATAATTGTATTTTACAATGGAAAATGGGTGAAGAAGTAGATTGTTAGGTTAATTTGACGAGAAATTATTTTCCTTATCCAATTTGTACGGAAATTATCCGTACAAATGCAAAACTAATTTATTTGCAACCAGTATGAACCGCCATGTTTTTCGACGCCGTCTAAAGAGGGGTGGTTAAATATAGGGGATAGCAGTGCGCTGAGTTCGGGGTCTTCGGAGACGAAATAGTTTGGGAAGATCGTTTTGTATTTGTCTGGATTGGCTAAAAGAAACATGGCCAAGCCATATTGTTCGGAATAGAAGCGGTCACACATGAACTGCGGGTAGTCGTAGGGGAGGTAGATGTCGTGGATGTGCACGATGACTCCTTTTGGTAATTTGGGCAATATCTCCAAGAAGAAAACCATGGCATCTGAGTTGGGGAGAATGCGGTGCGAGTTATCGATGAAAAGAATATCGTTTGCTTTTAAGTCAAAAATGAAGTCGTGATTGATGTCTTCGAAAGGTTTTCTGATGACCTGATTGGCAAGCTGGTCTATTTCGGCTCTTGGTTGTGGGTCGATCGAAATAATGGAAGTCTGAAGTTGTTGCTCTTGAATTGCTTTGTGGGCAATTTTGGTTGAATTGCCTGAACCGACTTCTATATATGTAGCTGGTTTGTAGGTAGCAATCATGGTGTAAATACCGATGATGTCGAGGCCGGGCAGAAAACCAGTGTTGTAAAATGGCTCGAATGCGGTTTGAGTTGCTCCTTGTTTTTTGATTTGAACAAATACATCCTTGTACTTCAATGCTTGGTCGATGATTTCTTTGTAACCTGAACGATTGGCATCGATGAGGTCGTACAATTCAGGATGAGGTTTTAAACCATGTCCATAGCGTGGTTTGAAATCAACTTTATACTCCATATGGAGTTGCTGCCACTTGGGTGATAAAATTCTAAAAATGTTTTTGAATTTTGAATTTTGAATTTTGAATTTTGAATTTTGAATTTTGAATTTTGAATCATTTCCCTATAGATCTTTTTATGATTTGAATCTTTACGAAGGTATTCACCTCCCCCTCCTCGCCAACGCCTCATACACCACATGTTGTAAGTCGGTGCGGATGTTCAGGTCGCGGAGTTTCCAGTTGTCTTGGTTGGGGTGCACGCGGTTGGATAAGAAGATGAAGATGACTTTGTTTTTGGGGTCGGCCCAGGCGAGGGTGCCCGTGAAGCCGGAGTGGCCGAATGATTGTTGTGAGGCCAAGACGTCGCAGGTGCCGCCTCCGCTTGCATTAGGGCGGTCGAAACCAGCGGCGCGGCGGTTGCCAGGATACTGTTGTTTGGTGAATTCGGTGTAGGTGGCTTGCGAGAAAAATTGTTGCCCTGCCATTTCTCCTTTATTGAGAAAGAGTTGCATGATATGCGCCAAACTCCAGGCATTGGAAAAAATACCAGCGTGACCCGCAATTCCGCCGAGCATGGCGGCTCCAGGGTCGTGGACATAGCCGCGCAAGAGTTGCTTGCGGAAGGCTTGGTCGTCTTCGGTGGGCACGATTTGTTGATCTGCAAATTGTTTGCGTGGCTGATACAAAATTCGCCCCAGGCCTAATGGCAAGTAGATATTGCGTCGCAAATAACTTGCCTGGCTTTCGCCAATGATTCTTTCCAAGATAGGTTGGGTGAAATAATAACAGAGGTCGGAATAGACATATTTCTTGGGGCCGAGCTCGGAGCGCAGGATTTGGGCGTACATGCTGTCTTTGTAGTTCTTGTGGATATACATGCCATTGGCAACCTCGAGCGGAAAATCTTCAGATTGGCTGCTCTTGTAAATACTACTCTTCCATAAACCGTCGCTTAAGGTACGCTTGTAAAAGGGTATCCATGGAGTAAGCCCCGCTTGGTGGGCCATGATTTCTCTGATTTTGAGTGCCGCAAACGGCGAAGCACCCACAACTTCAGGAATGTAACTGCCTATGGTCTGATCTAGGTTGAACTTTCCTTTGGAATGTTGCTCCATGGCCAGTAGGGTAGAAGCGGCAATTTTGGTGACCGACGCGATGTCGTACATGGACTGCAGTTCAATTTCTGTTGCATTGGCTTCGTACCCTTGTTTGCCATAGGCTTTATGCCAAATGACTTTGTCTTCTACCGCCACCAAAAGCTGACAGCCCGGATACGCGCCCGCGTCTATTCCTTTTTGTGCAATGACATCCAGCTGTTGGAGGTCTTTGCTGGCGAGGCCAATTTCTTCGGGGCTTGCAATCCCCAACCTGCCATTTGTTTCTAGGCCTGCAGCACTCAGACCTCCCATGAGTAACTGTGCAATTTGCGCCTGTGCAATCGGGTGGTTTTCGTGCGCTAAAATGATGGCGTCAAAAAGAGAGGTGTCTATGAGCTTGAGTGCTTTGTGGTCTCCGAAAAGCACTAAGATGTTTTGGTCATTGGGTTGGAGCAGTTGCGTTTTTTTGATTGCCCAGTCTGGGATATGGTTGTGTGTGGGCTTTTGCGCATGGAGGCTAAAAATACAGATATCAGGGTCTGTAAGGCCATAAAATTTATCTACAGTTGCAGGAATTTGGAGCGTATCGGCATCGAGCAGTGCCATCCGATCGGCATAAAGATCAAGGGTTTCTGTGAAAACAGAAGAGTTGCCACCCAAAGCTATACAAGCTAATTTTTGATCCAAACGACCTAAGGGCAGTAACTGATGGTTGTTTTTGAGAAGGACAATATGTTTTCTAAACCCTTGAATTTGTTGGCTAGAGGTTTGAGTATTCAACTCTACTAAGTCGCTACCAAGCCATTTGGCAGGGAGTTCGTATTTAAATTTAGACGTGCTTTCTATCGATTGTTGACTTGGGTAGAATTCGACCAGCGCAAAACTTAGAAGT
>CANHBA010000190.1 GCA_947458985.1 Flavobacteriales bacterium | reverse complement strand
CTTCCTCGCGCAAGGTCAACCTGTTTTTGGAAATCTGAAAAATAGTAAGTAACCATGTAGGCAGTCCAGTCATTGATGATATACATGCCGGCATAATAGGGCGCTCCATTTGAAGATAAAACATCTTGCCAAGTTTGACCGTAGTTTTCGGTGCGATACAATCTGTGATGCTCCAAAGGCGTTCGCAAAACCATAAAACCCACGCCATCGTTCACAAATTTCAAATCTACACAAGTTGGCGTATACGGTAAGCTTGCCGATCCGCTGTACACCTCTACGCCGTCACGGTAAACTTTAAATCCGCCTTGCTCGGACAACTGATTGAACCAATTGGAATAAGTGTAATTGATCGACATAGCGTCAGGGCAATAATTGTGGTCAAAACCCAAAAATTGCATTTGCCCAAAAGCCATGCTGCAGCCAAAAACAAGAAGTAGTAGATTGATGATTTTCATAAGGGTTAAATTAGTGAAAATCTTCCATTTTTTTGTGTGGGCTTTGTTGGGTGAGGAGGACTATGTATTGTATTGTTGTGTTGATGGTATAATTGAAACCAAAATAACGGCGGTAGCTTAAGTTCAAATAAAGCAAGCATACCTAGAAGATATGACTTTCTATTCTCTGACACAATTTTTTCATTATTTTCGTTGAGAGCAGCGAAGCATATATGCTCTAAATTCTAAAAATTTATGGAAATATTTTATTCTTGGGCACTTATCATCATGACCGTTGGCTTTGCTGCCTATTGGTTGATATCTTTTACTTTTATCAAATTCGGAGCTTACGTGAACGCTGGTGAAAATGTGATTGAATTTTTTAGGCTTTGGCTCAAACCACTTTTTGCACTTAACTTTACTTGGTACATTCTAATCGAAATTATCTACTCACTCATTTATTGGACAAAATTTCTACTCTTTTCTGTACTGTCATTTTTTTCACCACTTGCTGGATTTTTAAATTATTTCAAACCAAAGGAAGCAGTTTTTTTCTGGTGGCTATTCTGGTCAATTGTGATTTATTTGGTTGTTATGATTCCTTATTTTTATCTACAATTCAAATTGAGTAATCATTTCAAAAAAATCATATTTAGCAAATTATCGAAATCATTGAGTTTAAATAAAGCGGAATTCAAAGGGCAAATTGGTGGAATAGCTATACCCGAACTTTTTTTTCCTCAAATTGCCTACAGATACGATAATATTTTGGATTGGATTAAAACGTCGATAGCTGATTATAGCAATTTAAAAGATAAAGAACCTCATAGATTTAATTTTGATTTTGTCACAATGGATTATATGTCATATGAATACAACAAGCGACATATCGAATTTTGTGAGGCAGAGATAAAATTTAAGGGTGAAGAAATGTATATTGATAATGAAGGTAAAAGAAAATATTCGACCAAGATTGATGAAGAATTATTTGATGGGGTAGTTATTTGTTTCAAAGATTTTTTTGATAGAAACAGAAACCTAACAATTCTCGAATGTGAAAATAGTCTGAAAGGCGTTGAAAAGAAAAAGCACAGAGAAATCCATAAAGAGAAGTTTTTAATTCGAATTTATAAGGAAATAATATTTAAATCTCTTGCAACCCAGATAGCACCAACCTATCAAAGTCTCAATATCGAAGATTGTATTCAACCAAAAAAGATCAAATTAGAAACCCAAGGCAACATTCAGTACCTGATTTGCGAACAAAAAAACTTATTTCTATTCTTACACACTGACCTTGAATCAACTGCATTTGAATTGAATATGAACATTTCAGTAAAACAAAGCATGGAACTTTTCAAGCAAGATTTATCTTTGGTCATTCAAACTGTTAACGAAATTGATGCTATTTCAAAAGCGATAAACAGCTTCGAAAACGATGGGCAAATCAACTGATTTTAGTTTTAATGGTCTGATAAAAATTATTTACAAAGCCACCTTTGATTGAAATCATCATTGAGAATTATTCTTACTCATTTCTGTCATTGATACACAAAAGGCGGACCCTTATGCAAGACCTATTTATTCAACTTAAACTTCAAGCCCAAAACAATATCGCTACCGCCTCCCTTGACTTTCGCTTGAATAACGGAGCTCTGTTGGGTGAGGAGGTCGGTGTGTTGAATGGTGGAGTTGATGAGGGTATTGAAGCCAAAATAACGGCGGTAGCCTAAGTTCAAATAAACCCTATTGGCCAATCTGAAATCTTTGGAGGCGCCTAAATAAACAGCACCAACATACTTGGAAACAACTGTACTCGAAATCTGGGTGCTGAATTCAAAAGGTGTGTTGTTCATAGCACCTCCCCATTGACTAGAACTAGACCACGCATTACCTACTTTATCGAAAAGCAAGCCAGAACTCAAGCCCGCATGAAAGTTCAAAATGACATAATTAGATGGGAGCGTCCAGCGATACATAGCGCCAAGGCTTAGTTGCAAATGATTTGAGGTACTCGTTGCCATGCTCGAATAAGGCATGACCGTGTACTTTTCTGTGAACCAAACGCGCCCAGAAGAAAGGGTGGCCTCTAAATATAAATTGCTCCCGATTCCTTTTTCAAAGGCCAACTGAGGCATGAAGTCTGGAACCGAACCTGATTTCATGACATTATTCGGATCATCGGAAATACGCGTGCGCGAAAGATAAATGCCGCCACTTGTGCGCAAAAACATACTTTTCGGATCAATGTATCTCTTTTCTTTGCGATACAACTTTTTAGCTGCTTTGCGATCGAGTTGCTGCTCTTGTTGCAAAAGCGCAAGACGCGCAGCTTTATTTTGCCCGTTGAGGGTATAACCAATTTGAAGATTCATGAAGCGCCCTTGATTGTTGTAAGTGCCGTAGCTCGATTGATTATACAACATATAAGTTCCGTCGTAGATATTGTTGAAAGAATGATCATAGCTCAGTTTGACAGAAAGTAAATTGGCGCTTTTCAATTGATACGACCACTGCGCACCCAAACTGACAAAAGGTACCGATGGCTTTGATGTTTCAAATTCTACGCGATACAACTCACCCTGAGCCTCAGAAGACATACTTCCGTAGCTTCCATTGCTCATTTTGCGAATGCCGATGCCGCCCAAAACGCTGCACGTGGAGCGGTTTTTTTGGAATAACTCATACCCACTGCCAACTTCCAAACGCAAATTAGTAAGCGTAAACGTGCCCCAAGAAAAAGGCGACATCTGATCACCCATAAATCCACCATTGGCGGGTGCAGATAGCTTTACGCCCATAAGACCAAAACCTGCTGTGAAGTTCAGCGGCACTTTTGGATGCACCATTCGGGTATATTGAAAATTAAAGCCCGTTGAAGGAAGTATTTGCTCCGGAAACTTTTGATCACCAGAAAGAATTGCTGTCTGAGGGCGGTTTGCCCCAACTGTCAAACCATAGGTGAAGAAATTTTTTGAAGTTTGAGCAACTGCGCTTTCAAAAAGCAAGAAAACCAACAGAAACAAGGGTAGCGCAACTCTCATGCTTATTGTTTCACAAATACATACTGAAAACCATCAAAAACCTCATCGCTCAACATCAGTGTATCATGATGAATTTGGCATGACTGAGTCAGCTGCTGCGATGCCCCGCCATAATGAACCAGGAGCTGATCGGTCTGACTCGTAATACTCGGGCCTAATTGCAGCGAGAAACTCGATTGATCCAATAACTGACTACCCTTAAAGTGCGAAAAAGTTCCGTTTTCTTTGTATTCGTAAGTATCGGTAGCATCATAACTCGAATTCCCTGCACCCGAAAAACCGCCGCTGCTATATACAAAACGCCAAGT
>CANHBA010000189.1 GCA_947458985.1 Flavobacteriales bacterium | reverse complement strand
GCGCCCAAACCTCATCAGGAGCAGGTCATATCAGTTTTGCCTTTGGTAGAGATAGTACGCAGCTCACTTACTACACCAAATACCGCAAACAAGATGGAGGCGCATTTAAAGCGCAGCATTTAACCTATGATCAAGCATATAACTACGATTGCAGTACCATTCAACACCAAAAAACGAATCCAGAACTAGTACTTCAACTCACAGCAGAATCCTGCGATATAGACCAACTCGAAAAAGTTAGTGATCAATACAACCTCAACAAACCATGGACTTTATTTGCAAATAACTGTACAGATGCCGTCAAAAAAGTACTCAGAGAAACAAAAATCAATCCGGGGCTTGCTTTTTTGATCAGTACCCCAAACGAACTCATAGAAGATTTATACCATTACACCCAAACTAAATTTGCCAAAAATGAATACGCGGTGTTGGCTGGCGATTTAAAGCACTACCTCGAACAAGAACCCAATGCCGTCCCGCAAACATTATTTGGTAAACCCGCAGCGAAAAAAAACAAGCCCAAACAAAAAGAGGCTATCCTCATTTTAACTGGTTTTGGTTCAAAATACCATAGTCTGCAAAATTTGAAAAAGTACTTTGACACTACTGCTTACGATGTCTATGTGCCGAATTACATTTCGAGAAAATCCCTTGAACAAACAGTATACAACCTCGATAGCTATTGGAAAAAGAAGGGGCTTGCCAACTATGAAAAAGTGCATGTTTTTGCATACATCATAGGGTCTTGGAGTATCAATGCCTGGCTACAAACTGCAGCGCATCCGAATATCAAAAGCATTGTTTATGACCGCAGTGCGCTGCAAGAACGCGCTCCTTTCATATTGATCACGAAGTATAAAATACCTAACTATTTCGTCTTCGGACCAATCATGCACGATTTACATCAAACTCCGTATCTTCCATTAAACGACAGCGGCATCCAAAAAGGCTTGTTATTGGAATGCTATGCGACCGGAATTGTGCGCAAAAATCAAGCAACGGCAGCGCAATTAGGACCTTATTGTTTTGAACCCGGTTGTTTTGGCCAGCAATACAAAGATGCCAAATATGTGCCCCTTAATCACGACCAAATGTATACGCATCCTGAAGTTTATGGCGCAGCACTCCTTCATTTTTTCAAATATGGTAATTTTGGAAGTACCTTGAATACCTACAGCCCAGTAGACAATCCTTTTATCAAAATGAAGCCATGATTTCCGTTTACCAACTCAAACCCAAATTTCAAGCGCTCTTGCAACCGCTCTTGCAACGCTTGCGCAAATGGGGTGTATCGCCAAATCTCCTGACTTTAATGGGTATTCTCCTCTCACTGGCAATGGGCATTTATGCGCTTTATGTCGACCGCACAATTGCCTTGATACTCATGCCAATTGTTTTATTGTTACGTATGGCACTTAATGCGCTAGACGGCATGATGGCGCGCCAATACAATTTGCAAAGCAAAATGGGCGCGCTGCTCAATGAAATCGGCGATGTCGTTTCAGATATCGTGTTGTACTACCCGCTTTACGTGCTGTTTGCAATGGATCAGGTCTGGATCATGTGTTTCTTGCTCTTGAGTGTACTCAATGAATTTGCTGGCTTACTGGGGCAAGCCCTGGGCGGAGCGCGCCGCTATGACGGCCCAATGGGTAAATCTGACCGCGCTTTGGTGGTGGGTGTACTCAGCTTGTTGTTTTTGTTCAAAGCGCCAATCTACGGGTATCTCACCTGGATTTGGATGCTAGTATTTTGTTTGTTGATTTGGAGTACCTTGAAAAGATTGAGAAATGCAGTACTTTAAAGACCTGACGGAAATCCAACAAATGATCTTGGTGATCTTAGGTGTGCTTGTTTTTGCCACCACGCTCTTTTGGATTTGGAAGAAAATCAAGCCCGGGCCTCAGGTAGATGAACTCATCACGCGTACCAAATCGTGGTGGGTGATGGCTGGCATTTTTACCACGGCAGCGGTAGTGCACCCGGCCATATCATTTATCGCTTTCGGACTGCTCTCCTTTGCTGCACTCAGAGAAATTTCAAGCATCAGTAAAAATGCACGCTTTGAAGACCGCAGTATTATTTTTTGGGCTTATCTGGCTATTCCACTTCAATATGGCTTTGCTTACATGGGCTGGTTTGTTCCTTTTATGATTTTGATTCCGGTCGGCATGTTTATGCTGATTCCCTTTTTATTGGTTTTGAAAGGGCATACCCAAGACATTGCGCGGTCCATGAGTGTCATTCCAACCCACCTCATGCTCACTGTTTTTTCGATCAGTCATTTGGCCTATTTGCTCTCTTTACCAGAACTCCCTCATTTCAATGCAGGCGGAAGGGGCCTACTGTTATTTGTAGTATTCTTGACCGAAATGAACGATGTGTTTCAGTTTACATGGGGTAAGTTATTAGGCCGACATAAAATCATCGAAAAAATCAGCCCGAACAAAACCTGGGAAGGCTTTATTGGCGGTTTATTGAGCACCATTGCTGCTGCTTATTTTCTGCGTTTTTTAACGCCATTTTCTGAAATACAAGCGCTCGGTTCGGGCTTGCTTATTGCGAGCATGGGCTTTGTCGGGGACATCATTGTGTCGGCTATCAAGCGCGACTTCGGACTCAAAGACACCGGCACTGCCATCAAAGGACACGGCGGTATCCTAGACCGCATCGATTCATTGGCTATTAGCGCTCCGTTCTTCTTTTATTACGTCTATTTAATTTGCTATTTGTAAATGAAGCTGTTGTTCTTGATTGTCATTTACAAGGTAGTGATGCCTGTTCTGCTCAGGCTAGTGGGCGTCAGGATCCGTCATAAAGCAGCATACCAAGAACAGAAACAATTTATTGTTGTGGCCAATCACAATAGTCATGTAGACACTATGGCCTTGTTAGCGAGCTTACCCATTCGCTTATTGATCAAAACCCACCCCGTAGCCACTGCCAACTATTTTGGCAAGAAAAAATGGCTAGCATTTGTCTCTAATCTTTTTGTCAATACGGTACTCATCAGGCAAAAAGACAATGCCCTGCAGTTACTCGAGCAAAAACTAAAAAAAGGCCATTCATTGATTTTATTCCCGGAAGGAACCCGCGGTAAACCAGGCGAAATGCAAGCCTTCAGATCCGGTATTGGCGTATTGCTAAGTGCATTCCCTCACATACCCTTCATTCCTGTCTGGATAGAAGGCACTGGCAAAATTCTGCCAAAAGGCTCATTTTTACCTGTTCCGTTTGAAGCTGAAGTCAAGATTGGTGCGGCCACTTTGGCGAAAGGTGAAACGGTAGAAGAAATTGTGGGAGAGGTTCAGTCCGCGATTCTTGCTTTGCGTGGGGGGGAATAGTTATAAATAAATGCCGCGCAAATCTTCGCCGAGCTGATGAAGGGCTTTTTCTATTTTTTGTCTTTGGGCCTTTCGTGGTTTTTTCAAGCCATTTGCATAATGGCTCATCTGTAGCTGATTGATCCCTGTTAATCTTTCAAATGCGGCGTTGGTCAAGATGCCTTTGAAGTAATTCAACAAACTAATGACATCGAAATGGTATTCAATTAAAAATTCTTGAATACATAGATTACCCAGCTCCTGTTGTAAGCCCAGGCCATCTAACATGGATTGTTTGGCCTCTTGAACGGTTTCTCCAACACCACTCACACCTTCAAGTTCCGGAATGTATGCCCAATAGGCATCTTTACTACGTTCAATGATTGCTTTGTAGGATGATTTTTTCATGACTCAAGTTTCATTTCCTTTCTTATTTTCTTCTCAATCCCTTTCCCAACCTCTTTTGATCCATGATAAGGAACT
>CANHBA010000188.1 GCA_947458985.1 Flavobacteriales bacterium | reverse complement strand
GTAATTTTGATACCAGCCTGATTGACAGTTTTTTGAGCGAAAAGTGTGCTGCTTCCGATGAGCAAGCCAAAAATTGTAGTGTAAAGTTTCATAGAGAAAGTTTAGTTTTGTGCATTGACGCAAAGCAACAGTCTTTAGTTGCATGCGGGGTAAAAATAATTCAAAAAATCGAATCTTGAAAGAAATCGAACGCAAGTTTCTAGTTGCCAATGACACCTGGAAAACCGCTAAATGCATTGGACAGCGCGAATTGAAGCAAGCTTATCTGTTGCGCGAAACCGATCGCTCAGTGCGCATAAGGGTCACGGACAACATGGCGCTGTTTACGATAAAGCTCGGCACAGGACTTACGCGCAGCGAATTTGAATACGAAATTCCGATAGATGAGGCCAATGAAATGATTGAGGAAGCAAAACTTCCTTGTTTACACAAAACACGTTTTTACATTCAAAATGGCAACGACACCTGGGAGCTAGATGTGTTTCATGGTGCCCTAGAAGGCCTATTGATTGCCGAATTAGAACTCACAGAAGAAGCACAGTTTTTCGAAAAACCGAATTGGTTAGGTGAGGAAGTGACTTTTGACCCAGCTTACCTGAATTCAAACCTGATCGATCGCTTGTAGGGAGCTAAATTGCTTCTTTTTGCAATGGTTCTTTTAGTAAATCAATGCAAGTGCAACCCATATCAATACGAAAAAATGCCTCAAATTCAGCGAGTTCAGTCCATTTAGGCCATGTGGTTTCGTCTTCAGTAATGCTACTGAATTCCTGACTTGCAATTTTCTTGGCATATTGCTTCAAAATGAGTTCGTCGTCCCAAAATTCTTCTTCTATCAAGTATGTGCTGCCTTCGGCATTTTCATCTATAACGAGGTCAGTATCGATTTCTTTGGCCCATTCTATAAATGTTTTACTGGGTCTGACAAAAATAAATCCGCGGTTCACTAAATTCATAAAGTAAGGATTTGAGCGTTTTCAAACTTGAACCATTTGGTTCGTTTTTTAGGCTGGGAATACAAAATGTAGCGACAATCAGGGCTGGTTGTGGTGCCACTAAACCAAAGGAGCCATTTTTTGTAATTTATTGTGCGCTCACATTCAATGTATAAGATTTGCTTTTCAGCAACAATCAATAAATGGTGATTTACGCTTGGAATACTCCCCTTCAGCAATGGAATTCCGGTATTGTTTTTTCCGGCCTGATCGAGCCAATTGTAAAATGCTTCGAGGCAAGCGCTGCTGTCTTTAAAATTCCAAGTGCAGACATGAAATGAAGTTGAACTTGAATCTTGTAAAAGATAACGTTGAATATTAGTGGTGAATCTATTGAGAAACCTGAGCTCACCAAGGCTGTCTATGCTGAGTTTTGCGATCTGCAAAGACGCGGAGTCATTGGCATAATAATTGAGAAAAGGCCCGAGCGTGTCCTTTTCTTTTTTTGCATCGTTTTCGGGCTTGTTAGAGTTGGAGTGGGGGCGGATTGAATCTAGCGAAATAGGCTTCTTTGCGCTTTCTTGTCCACAAGCAAACAGGACGATGCTAAAAAGTCCGAAAAGATAGACGAGAAGTTTGGTTAGCGCACGCATCTTTTAATTAATTTTGAAACAAATTTAACAACTATGAAACAATTCGCACTTTTTATTCTCTTGGCTTTAGTAGCTACCTCTTGCGGAACCAAAATACCTTACACAACAGCCATCCGAGATGAATTCACACTAGACTCTGAGGCCAAACTTCGTCAGGTTCAGTTTTATACGTCTCACACCATCATCCTCAACCAGATCAACAAGCAGTCAAGCGAACTCACTACTCAAAACGGTGCGTTGGTTTCGAGTTCTAACTCTCAGTCTGAATCTGTCATCATTCCAGCTGGTACACGTTGTATTTTTGAAAACTTCGGCGACGCAGGTCAGTTATTAGTCCGCTTTGAAACCGGCGACCAACGCTATATTCCGTTTACAACCAAAACAGATGGCGCTAGTGTCCGTCGTTTTTATCTAGATGCCGATTGGTCTGCTGCAGGAGGTGCCCGCATCAGTTACGGTGGCAATGACTATAAAGTGGACCTCACCAGAGGCGCCCCAAGAGCAGCACATCTCTTAATTGTCAAGAAAAAACTAGAGCGCACCAAACGCAAAGAACGCGTAGTTCGCGGTTTAAAAGTATAAGTTCAATGCCAGACACCAACACCATCTCTTACCAAACTCAAAACTTCGGTAACGAAGAACTCATTCAGATTTACAAACAATTGGCCTTGCCTCGCCTCATTGAGGAGAAGATGCTCATTTTGTTGCGCCAAGGTAAAATCAGCAAATGGTTTTCAGGCTGGGGACAAGAAGCTGTCTCGGTAGGTTGTGCCTATGCAATGGCCGAACACGAATACATCTTGCCCATGCACCGCAATTTGGGGGTTTTTACCACGCGCCAAATTCCGTTGCAACGCTTGTTCGCACAGTTTCAAGGGAAAGCTGATGGCTACACCAAAGGCCGTGACCGCAGCTTTCATTTCGGAACCCAAGACCACAAATTAGTGGGCATGATCTCTCATCTTGGGCCTCAATTAGGCATCGCCGATGGCATTGCGTTGTCTGCTAAAATTCGCCAAACAACCGACACCACCCTTGTTTTTTCAGGAGACGGCGGTGCATCTGAAGGCGATTTTCACGAAGCACTCAACGTTGCAGCAGTGTGGCAACTACCTGTCATTTTTGCCATAGAAAACAACCGTTGGGGCTTGAGTACGCCTTCTTCAGAGCAATTTCGTTGCAAACAATTCATCGACAAAGGCATCGGCTACGGCATGGACGCCATTCAAGTCGATGGTAATAACATATTAGAGGTTATAGAAGTGGTGCGCAACATCCGCAGCCAAATCCAAGCAAATCCGCGCCCATTCATTTTAGAATTGATGACCTTCAGAATGCGCGGTCACGAAGAGGCGTCAGGTACCAAATATTACCCAGAAGGCCTACAAGCCGAATGGGAACCCAAAGATCCGGTCACCAATTTTGAAGCGTTTTTACGCGAGCAAAACATCCTCGATCAGGCCGCTATCGACCAGATCAAACACCAATTCAAAGAAGACATTCAGGAGGCTTTCGATGCCGCCAACGCCGCGCCAAAAATTGTCCCAGATCTTGCTCAAGAATTAGCAGATGTGTACGCACCTCATGATTTCATTGCTGTTGAGCCAGGTGCAAATTCGGAAGAAGTTCGTTTCATAGACGCCATTCAAGATGGCTTGCGCACTGCCATGCAAACGCACCCCAACTTGGTGCTCATGGGCCAGGACATCGCCGAGTATGGCGGGGCTTTTAAAGTAACCGAAGGCTTCGTTGAGCTTTTTGGCAAAGACCGCGTGCGCAACACACCACTTTGTGAATCCGCCATTATTGGTGCAGGTTTAGGACTGAGCATCGCTGGCATGAAAGCTATGGTCGAGATGCAATTTGCCGATTTCGTAAGTGTTGGTTTCAATCAAATTGTCAATAACCTCGCCAAGTTGCATTGGCGCTGGGGGCAAAACGCCGATGTTGTTGTGCGAATGCCTACGGGCGCGGGAACAGCTGCAGGTCCTTTTCATTCTCAAAGCAATGAAGCTTGGTTTGCTCATACGCCAGGTTTAAAGGTCGTATATCCTTCAAATCCACACGACGCCAAAGGTCTCTTGTTGGCTGCTTTTGAAGATCCTAACCCTGTATTATTCTTCGAGCATAAGTTTTTATACCGCAGCTTAAAAGGCAATGTGCCAACTGGTTACTACAACACGCCAATCGGAAAAGCAGCAAGTGTTCAGCACGGCACCGACCTCACCATTATTACCTACGGTTTGGGTGTGCATTG
>CANHBA010000187.1 GCA_947458985.1 Flavobacteriales bacterium | reverse complement strand
GTTTGCCGTCGGGGTAATAGCTCTTGAAAACGCCGTACAAGCTTCCGTCTTTATTGGTTCCTTTTGATTTGAGCTTGCCGTTTTGGTAGTAGGTATAAACTGGGCCGTTCAAGGAGCTGTGTTCGTGATACCCATTTTTGATGAGCTGATGGTATTTGAGTTCCATGAGTTCACCTGTCTCATAATACGTTTTTTCGGCACCAAACGGAACCATCAAATAAGTATAGCCTTCTTCATCGACGGTGTGTTCAGGGTGCTGGCTTTTGTCTGATTCATTGAGATCGCGGTAGCGCACCCAAGCATAAGAATGTTCAAATCGTTTTTGTCCTTTTAGGCCAAATTCAACTGTATTTAGGCAACGGCGCCCATTGCCATCTAAGTAATAAACATTGTGCGTTTGTAGCTGGCCGTTTTCGTAATATACTTTTTGATCGATGAGTAAGGAGTCGCCGTCCCACAGAGAGAACTTACTGCGCACCCGTGGGTTTCCTTCAAAAGTATTAAGTGTTTCTTCTACCAGGCGGCCTTTGACAAAAACACGGCGCTCGTAAATTTTACCCAAATGAATAATTTGGCAAACACCATTGCGCGGCGTTTGCATGTCATCCTCATAAAAAGTAGAGAACAAATAATGCCCGCCTTTTTTGTTAGTGGGCTTGAATTCACAGTTGTCTTGGGCCCAATAATTGAGCCCTATACAAAAGAAAAAAAAGAGAAAAAGGCGATTAATGAACAAACCCATGGATTTTAGTACGCCTAAAGTTCTTAAATCTAACTGATTTGAAAGTTATTTTTTAGAAAATAAAAAGGCCTTCTATCCTCATTTTCAGAAATAAGGATTCAATCTCAATTATTTTGATGCAATAACCTGTAGCGTTGCTGAGGCACCATTATGGTAAGTGCCTTCATGCACCTCGCGATACACCTTTTCAATCTGAATATTTTTAAAGTCTCCAACTAATAAATCTTGAAGTTCTTCTTGACTATACAAGAGATCTGCATGCTGCGGACCTCCAGTGCCAAAACGCAATTGTTCTTGGTCGTAAACCTCCATGATCAATTTACCACCAGGCTTTAGCGCCGTATAGATTTCAGGCCAAATATGGCTTTTGACGGGTTTTGGAAAATGTGCAAAAATAGCGACAACGACATCCCAGGTATTGGCTTCTAACTGCATTTCACCTAAGTCTGCACACACGCAAGCTACCTCTACGCCGTTTTGAGCGGCCAAGAGTTGTGTTTTTTGCAAGCCTAATTCTGCGTAATCTACGCAGGTAACATCATGGCCAAGCTTCGCTAGATACACACCGTTACGACCTTCTCCTTCCGCCAAGCACAATACTTTTAAATCCGAACCAATTTGTTGCGCTTTTAAAAAATCATTGGCTTCTTGGCCATACGCATAGGCCGTTTCGGCATAACGCTCGTTCCAGAATGCTTTCATTGGATGTTGAGTTGTTTGGTGAGGACTTGTTGGTCGTTGAAAATGAGTTGTATGGTGTAGTTGCCTGGTTGTAAACCAAGCGCTTTTAAATCGAGGGTTTTCTTGGTGTTTTTGATTTTTTCATAATAAACCTCGTGCACTAACTTCCCGTTGGCATCTGAGATGAAACACTCCACATTTGCTTTTTGAGCAAGTTCAAACTCGAGATAAGCTACTTCTTTGGCCGGATTCGGAAACAAGATTACTTTTGAAACAAGTTGAGGAGCCTGTACTGCTATGGCGCCAACATTGGTTCTTTTCAACCAAACCTGATAAATAACAGCATTGGCATCGGTTACGCCTGTATTATTGTTCGTGAATGGGTTCAGGGTTGGACTTTTGATGCCGCCAACTACATGCCCAATTAAGATGGAATCGCTACTCAAGGCTGCGAGGTCAAGGATATCTGAGGCGTAATGTGGCACTTGTTCTAAATGAATGAACTCCGCACCTGCGCCAAGTAAGGCAGGCATTTCTGTACCTAACACATATTCTTGGTAAACGCCATCAGGGCCCTGCGCCAAGCGGCTCATGGTGCGGACAAACGGAACATTTTGATCATTAATGAGGGTTCCATTTTGGTAATAATACTGACTCAGGCCACCTAAAAACAAATGATGCATGGTGCCACTCGCGCTATCATACGCACTGAATTTACTCGAATGGTAATTACTGAGGTACTGACTAAATCCATTGACGGCGGTATGGCCGCTACTTTTGATTTCCACAGGATACAAAAAAGGCAATTCGGCATTGATTTGAAACACTCCTGATGAAATGAGATAACCCGTTTCGCCATTCGGATATACATGGGGCACCAAGTTGTAGTCGCGGCGATGCAAATTCACTTGATCTGTTACCAGTTGGTAATTCTGTACCGCTAGACCTTGCCCCGGTGCGCTTAATTCAAATTTTTTAAGGCCGTCTACATATGTTTGCACAAACGTTGGATTGTTCATGGGGTTGTAGCGTCCGTCAAAGCGATGCCCACCCACTAAATAATATTGACTACCTATTTTTCCGATGTTGCCACCTGTAACCGCAAAGCGCTCGTCTTGAATTTGTTGAATAAAGGGAGCGATAGGTTGGTTATTCAGGATGGCATGAAGCAAACCATCTAAATCAATGCGCGTTAGATACGGAAAGGTAATGTGGTCATTGGCCGAATTGCTGTAGGCATAACCCCCAGCTAAAATCAAGGAATTGCCATCTTGATAAAAGTTCATATTGGTGCTTTGTAACTGTTCTTGCAAAGGAACAGAAAGCTCACTCAAAGGACGGCTCCAATATTGTTGCGTAGTAAGGTCTAATACCTGTAATATTTGATTGTTCTGACTCGCCGGAAACGCATTAAAGGGCTGGCGGGCATGGATACCATCTGGCCTACCGCCAATCAATAATACCTTGCCATCGCGTTGGCCATAAGCAAAAGAATGCAAGCCGTTAAAGCCAGCAATGGAGTCTGCCTTGAGTACAATTTCAAATGGGAAATTGCCGGTTTGGGCAAAGGCTTGAGAGATAAAGAATAAAGAAAGAAAGGAAAATAGACTTGTTTTCATGCAACTTAAAATACTGCCTATCATAAATTTAAATCTAACAACCACGGATTTAAGTTCAATGAACTTGAGTGCCCGGAAAAACCAATTCTTTAATGAGAATATAGAGCCCCATTACCAACACAAACCATCCGAAACCTTTTTTGAGAGCAGCACCATCCATTTTCTTAGAAAGTTGGTTGCCCACAAATATACCAACTACGGCAAGTGAGGTAACGATAGACAAAAGTGTCCAATCCATTTTATTGGCGTTTTCCATGACATCGCCTGTAAATCCGATTAAAGATTTTGCCGCAATGATCAATAAACTGGTACCAACAGCTTGTTTCATTGGCAATTTACTGAGCATCACCAAAGCAGGTATGATCAAGAAACCGCCACCTGCACCAACAAGGCCGGTAAGCACGCCTACAACCGTACCCTCGATCAGGATCATGGGATAATTAAAAACGCGGGGTTCATTTGATTCTTGTGCCTCTTTTTTATAGTCTCGGATCATGGAAACAGAAGCAGCAACCATAAGCACTGCAAATAAAAGCATCATGGCCAATGCTTTAGTTACTGGAACACCAGCAATTTCAAAAAGAGTTGCAGGGATAGCAGGCACCAATACTTTTCTGGTCAAGAAAACGGCAATAATGGATGGAGCTCCAAAAACAAGTGCTGTTTTGAGGTCAATCAGACCTTCTTTGTATTTCGGAAAGGCACCAATAAAGCTGCTAAAACCTACAATAAATAAAGAATAAGCTGTAGCCATCACTGGATCCACATGAAAAAGATAGACTAATACTGGAACAGTCAGAATTGAACCACCGCCGCCTAT
>CANHBA010000186.1 GCA_947458985.1 Flavobacteriales bacterium | reverse complement strand
ATGGCAACCTGAAGCAGGTGCTACCCACATTGAACAAGAAGGCGCTTTGCAAAGTGCCGTGCGCATTGGACGACCACTCTTTAACAAAACGCATCCGGACTTCTGTGCTTTTAGCGTGCTCAACACCATTCTCGGCGACTACTTTGGCAGCCGTCTCATGAGCAACATACGCGAAGACAAAGGCTTCACCTATGGCATCGGTTCACACATTGTAGAAAACAACAATTTCGGTTATTTGGTGATTGGAACAGAGGTTGGCGTACAAACCAGAACAGCTACTTTTATTGAAATTCAAAAAGAATTCGAGCGCCTCCAAACCGAACTGGTGCCTGACGAAGAACTCGAACTCGTCAAAAGTTACCTCATGGGGCAATTGCTCAAAAGTGCCGACGGCCCATATGCCATGCTCGACCTTTTTGCCAATGTAGAAACACTTGGCCTTGATCTCAGCTATTACGACCGTTATATCGCTGAAATCAAAGCGGTTGACGCTCCAAAACTTAAAGAATTGGCACAGCGCTACCTCAATTGGGACGAAATGCTGATTATTTCCGCAGGATAGCAACCTTTAAAAGGCTTTGCCGTTATACTAAATAAGTAAAAAATACGTTATTCAACGGATGTTCAGAGCACTTATTGTACTGGTATTTCTACAAACAGCTTTCACAAGTCTGGCCTCTCATGTGATGGGGGGGGAAATCACCTACAAGCATCTCGGTGGCGGTAACTATCAATTTGAACTTATATTTTACCGCGATTGCAACGGGGCCGACGTCAATGCGGTGTCCGAAACGCTGCGCGTCTGGAACCACCCTAGCCTAAATACTATTCCTGTCTTATTTGTACAGCGCCAAGATTTATCGCCAAGTTGCACACAAGTACCTGGCGGTGCAGGCCCTTTGCTTTGCGGCTCTGGCAACAACGGCGGAAACGGCATCGGCGCCATTGAAAAAGTCATTTACCGCAGTGCACCAATTGCTCTTAGCGGCACTCCTCCAGCGCAAGGCTGGGCTTTTACCTATGAAAATTTCTCGCGCAGCGGCGCGCTCACCAACCTAAGTAATCCGTCCACTTACGGCATCACGCTCGTTGCTAAAATTTTCAATCTGTCACAACCCGACGACGCTCCTATCTTTAATGAAGACCCTAATTTTGTCAGCTGCGCAGGGTTACCATATCAATACAATGCCGCGGTCAATGACCCCAACTTAGACTCCCTCCACTTTGAATTTGGTATTCCTTACGACCATTTTCCATTGGGCGCCTACAACCCGCCGAGCAACCCAGCTCCTATTCCTTTCACGAGCGGTTTTAGCTACCTCAGTCCTACACCAGGACCAGCTATTAATGCCAGCAATGTAGCTGCGGTGCTCAACCCTCTGAACGGCAACCTGACCTTCAATAGCTTCACCATTGGCAATTACGCCCTTAAAATTGTAGTGAAGGCGTTTCGCGCTGGCATCCTCATCTCCGAGACCGAACGCGAAATACAACTTGTACTGCAGCCCTGCAACAGCAGCAATTTTCCGCCAGTCATTGCACCTCCATTTGCTGGAGGTACCACCTATGAACTCACGGTCAATGCGGGCGACCTCATTAATTTTGATTTGCTCATTACGGACCCCGACACCCAAATCAATGGCAGCCCACAAAACATCACGTTAGAAGGCAATTTACCTTGTTCGGTTAGTCCTTGCCCTAGTTTAAGTACAGCGCTTCCCTACACCGCCACCGGGCAAATACAAACCCAATTTACTTGGCAAACCACCTGTGATCACCTTCTAGACGGACAAGGTCAAGCGCAGAGTCAAAAAACGTATCATTTTGTTTTCAAAGCCAGCGACGACGTCTGCCCGGTGCCTCAGGTTCAATACGCCACCATTACGATCCATGTGCTGAATTCAGGCATCATTGCTGCTCCTGATATCGCTTGCATCCAGACCAATAACACCAATGAACTCACCATCAATTGGCCATCAATCAATTCAGGCAGTACCTCCGGATTTACCGCTTTTCAATTGTATTCGCTCCAAAATGGTTTGTTATACGATACTTTAAATGTGAATGCCACCAACATGACCATCCCACCTATATGGAGTAGCCACGACTTCTACGTTGTGGTGGCTTCTGGCTGTGGTGGTTCCTACCTGACCTATTCTGATACCGTAAAGAATATCTTTCTGACACTCAACAACCCCAACAACGGAACGGCCGTACTCAACTGGAATAAACCCAAAACCACGCCCTCACCACTTTACAATAGCCACTATTACATCTACCGCGAATACCCCACCAATTTCTTTAATTTCTTGGATAGTGTGCCGTATAACCAAACCACCTATACCGACACCATTGACCTCTGCAATGAATACTTGCGCTACCGCGTCAATTTGAAAACCAGCACCTGTAACTTCAACTCCAACCGACCTGGCGATTCGCTCACAGACATGATGACGCCTTTTATTCCGGTACTTTCTAGCGTTGGTTTTGACACCAGCACCCAACAAATACAGGTGCAATGGAATGTCAATGCAGCGCCAGACACCTATGGCTATGTAGTGTATACTTTTGATGCAAATGGTTTTTTAATCGAACTCGACACCGTTTACGGGCAAAACAACACCTCCTATTTACACAGTGTGCCGTTCAACGGCGGCCCTTATACCTACACCGTGGCTGCTTTTGACTCCTGCTTTACATCCAACAACCCGCCTTCTTTTCAAACTTCGGCCAAAGCCAACCTCCACACTTCTATTCAAGCGAGCTACCTCATCGATATGTGTCCGCAACGCGTAGATTTGACCTGGAGTAAGTACGGCGGAAACACTGTTCAAACCTATGAAGTATGGAGCAAGCACAACAACACCTGGGCACTTCTTCTGACAACCAATGACACGACGGCCAGCGTCAATCTGCTCAAAAACGAAAGTTATTGCCTGTATATCAAAGCGAACTTACAGAATGGTTTTTCGGCGTTCTCGAACCCCTTGTGTTTTGTCATGCCTCAGCCAACGCCGCCCAACTTTCATTATTTCAGCGTTGCGAGTGTCTTAGATGGCGACATCGAGCTCAAGGCCTGGGTAGACCAAAGTGTAGGCATTACCAGCGTGCTTTTTGAAAGAAAAGATACAAATGGCGTTTACCAAAGTATTGGAGAAGGAACCATTTTGAACAACACTGCCTATTTTCTTGACGAAGATGTAGACACCGATTGGGGGCCCTGGACCTACCGCAGCATTTATCTAGATAGCTGTGGCAACCCCGGTGCTTACGCCAACGAAAACACCACCATTTTTGTACAGGGTAGCGCCGATCAGTACAACATGATCAATTCGCTTTCCTGGACGCCTTACACCCAATTTGCCGGAGCCATTACAAACTATCAAGTATTTAGAAACACTTACGGAACCTGGGAAACCATTCCAGTTCAGGTACTACCCGACGGCAGTTATGAGCTCACCGACGACGTTTCGCAATTGCGCAACAAAGGCGAAGTATGTTACAAAGTAATGGCACTAGAAAACCTGAATCAATTTGGTATAATTGACAGCAGTTATTCCAATGAATTTTGCCTGGCATACGCCCCCCTCATGTTTGTACCCAATGCCTTCACACCTGAGGGCCTCAACCCTGTTTTTTTACCGGTTGTTCAGAACGTCGATCCTGAAAAATACACGTTTAGCATCATTGACCGCTGGGGCAAAATTGTTTTCGAAACCAATGACCCCGCTGCAGGTTGGGACGGCAACATCAGTAGTTCTGGCCTACCCGCCACCAACGACGTATTTCAATACCGCATTGAACTGATCATCAACAAAACAGACGCCATCGTCAAGCAAGGCTACGTGACACTCATCCGATGAATCTAGAACGCATTCTTGTCATT
>CANHBA010000185.1 GCA_947458985.1 Flavobacteriales bacterium | reverse complement strand
TCATATTCTCAATGGTTGGGGTGTCGAAAGTCACTCCTCAAGGCAAGCAAATCATTAAAAACATTTACCTCTCGTTCTTCTATGGCGCCAAAATCGGCATCATCGGTCTGAATGGTTCGGGAAAGTCTACCGTCATGAAAATCATTGCGGGCCTCGATAAGTCTTTTCAAGGTGACGTCGTTTTTTCTCCTGGCTATTCCGTGGGTTACCTTCCGCAAGAGCCAGAGCTCGACCCTAACAAAACAGTCCGCGACATCGTTTTGGAAGGCGCTCAAGAAATTGTAGACGTGCTCGCCGAATACGAAGAAATCAACAACGCTTTTATGGATGAAGACGTCATGTCTGACCCAGACAAAATGGACAAACTCATTGCGCGTCAAGGCGAAGTTCAGGATAAAATTGACGCTTTAGACGCCTGGGAACTCGATACCAAAATCGAGCGCGCCATGGACGCCTTGCGCTGCCCACCAGACGATCAACTCATCGGTACACTTTCCGGTGGAGAGCGCCGCAGAGTGGCACTTTGCCGTTTGCTCTTGCAAAACCCAGATGTATTATTGCTTGATGAGCCAACCAACCACTTAGATGCCGAATCGATCGATTGGCTAGAGCAGCACCTCCAACAATACAAAGGAACCGTAATTGCCGTTACCCACGACCGCTACTTCCTAGACAACGTTGCCGGCTGGATCCTCGAACTCGACCGCGGCGAAGGTATTCCTTGGAAAGGCAATTACACTTCTTGGCTCGAACAAAAAGGAAAGCGTTTGCAGGAAGAAGAAAAAACAGAATCCAAACGCCAAAAAATGCTAGCCCGCGAGCTAGAGTGGGTGCGCATGAACCCCAAAGCGCGCCAGGCCAAAAGCAAAGCCCGTTTACAGAACTACGACAAAATGTTGTCAGCCGATGCTCGTGAAAAAGAAGCCAAGCTCGAAATGCCCATTCCAAATGGGCCGCGCTTGGGCAACAACGTCATCGACGCCCTGCATGTCGGCAAGGCTTTCGGAGATAAACTCCTTTACGACGACCTCAACTTCAAATTGCCTCCTGCCGGCATTGTGGGTATCATCGGCCCTAACGGCGCCGGCAAGACCACCATTTTCAAAATGATCATGGCAGAACTTTCGCCCGATAATGGCGAGTTCACCGTAGGAGAAACCGTTAAAATTGGGTACGTGGACCAAAGCCACAAGGACATCCATCCAGACAAAACAGTCTTTGATGTCGTGACTAATGGCCTAGAATACGTCGAGGTGGGCAACGACAAAATCAATGCCCGTGCATATTTGTCCAAGTTTAATTTCAACGGATCAGACCAAAACAAAAAAGTCGGTATCCTTTCAGGAGGAGAGCGCAACCGTTTGCATTTGGCCATGACCCTCAAGACCGAAGCCAACGTGCTTTTACTCGATGAGCCCACCAACGACATCGACGTCAATACCCTTCGTGCACTCGAAGAAGGCATCGAAAACTTTGCTGGTTGTGCTGTAGTCATTTCCCACGACCGCTGGTTCCTAGACCGCATCTGTACGCACATCCTTGCCTTCGAAGGCGATTCACAAGTGTATTGGTTCGAAGGTTCTTATTCCGAGTACGAAGAGAACCGCAAAAAACGCCTCGGCGACTCAGGCCCTAAGCGCATTCGCTACAGAAGTTTGAGTTAATGACAACTCCGTTGTTTCCAACGAGAACTTGTTTTTTGAATGGTATCTTCATCCAAGTTTTCGGTTTTTGAATGCGCTTCTAATTTCAAGCGGCTTAAATCAGGCTGCCCGGCGTCTACCCATGCCGTGAACCACACACTACTTACCATAAGAATAGCTGCCCGCAAGCGGCGTTCTACCATTCCGTTAAGGCTTTTGTGATACGCTTCGCAGAATTTTCTTGCGTAAACTTTCGTGAGGGTGCTACCGCGTTGTTCGTAGCTATATTTTTCAGCTGGGCCAATTTGTGCGCTCACTTGTCTTTCAAACTTCAAGACGGAGTCTAGGGCAGCATGCGAAGCCCGAACAGCAGCCCAAATTTCTTTTTGGACAGACGGTAGGTATTTGGCTTTGCCGATCCAATAGTTGTAGTTTTCGGCTTGTAGTTCAATTAAGCGGCTTTCCCAGAGGCCATGGATGCCGTACTGATTGGTGAGCTGCCCATTGTAGTTTTCGGTGGTGTGCAGCGGCACATGCGCATCGGCAATGTAGTGGCCAATTTCAGCAGCATATTTCAAGACAAGTGTAAGGTTGTGCTCTTCAAAAGCTTTCTGCAGGCGGTATTTCATGCGCACCACATGCCACGGAACAATACCATAAGCCTGCAGCGAGTCTTCGGTGTGGCAATCCACAGCTTCTTGCCAATTTTGAGGGAGATTCCAAAAGGGATCTTGGCCTTTAGTGTAATAATGATCGAGGTCGATGTAGTGGCGCGCGGCTTCTTGCTGCACGGCATAACGGCGTTGGTCAGGGGCCACCGACTGGCTCACGATATAGGGGAGGTGCTGCATGAAAACAGCCTGCAGTTCAGCGGGTAATAAATAAACTGCGAATTCGTTGATGCGCTGATGACCTGCAAAGCCCCAAGAAGCGGCTTGTTTGGTTTGGCTGCGCGTGAAAAGCAGCCCTATGAAGAGCAGAATTAGAACTAGTTTAAGCCTCTTGTAATTGAATAAGTTTGCCATCTTTGAGTATTGGAATGACCTCCGTTTGATTTGGAGTAAGGCAATACTTGATGTCTTCGTTGAGGTTCAGGTTTTTAAGCCTGCGGCGATGCGAACTCGACTTGAGGTAACCAAGGAAATTGTCCTTGGCCGAAAGGTATAAATACTTGGCAGCAATAGAGGAGTCTTCGTCGGAAATGTAGTTGCCCGTTCCGATTAAATACTGACAAATTGCCCCTGCGCAGATGGTGTCTTCTAGGTTGAATTTATCTTGCCAGCCCGAACAAAGGCAAAGCACATTTTTATTTTGCTTCTCTAACCATTTGCAAAGCGCGTCTAGATTTAAAAATGCGCCAACAACAACCGTTTCGGCGTCTTTGGCTACATCTAGTGATTTGGTTCCGTTGGTGGTGGTGAGCACGACGTCTTTTCCTTTGAAGTCTTCACGCATGTAAGAGAAAGGCGAGTTGCCGAAATCAAAACCTTCGACAATTTGACCTTTGCGCTCAGCACCCGCTAAGTAACCTTTTAGTTTGTAGGCCCAGGCTTCTTCTACTGTAGGCACGGGAATAATGGAATTGATGCCGTTGTCAAAAGCAGCGCAAATGGCTGAGGTGGCGCGCAAAACGTCAATTACAACTACAATTTCAAATTCATCTTTATAGTAGGTGTATTCGCCTGGCGTAAAACAAACCTCTACGTGCTTTCTTGTATCCATGCTGCAAATTTACAATTTTTCAAAAGAACAATAAAAAAGGGGGCCGAAGCCCCCTTTCAAAATCATGTTGTCAATTCAGCTTAGAATCTCCAACCAATACGAACTGAACCGTGTGCAGCACCGATGTTGGTGTAAGTCATGGAGCTACCTGGTGTTGTTGATGTTGGCAATGCCCCAATGCTTGGAATGGTAACGTCTTTAACTGTGTCGTCATTGGTTTTAGTTGTGCTTGTCAAATTCAATTCCAATCCGAGATACAAGTTGTCAGCTACATAATAGTCAAAACCAGCGCCAAGGCCCCAGCTAAAGGTGCTGTATCCCCCACTTGCATTAACAGAAGCACCTTCTGTATAAACTAAGGCAGATGTAGGGTCAGTTGGATTGACATTTAAAACGTTTGTCCAAGTTTGCTCTTCTGATCCTTTACCAAAACCGATATTGGCAGCAAAGTAAGGAGACATTTTATCTGTTTCAACTACACTCTTTCTCTTATCAGTGTCACTAAATGAACGAATAGTTACAGTGAATGTAGAATAAT
>CANHBA010000184.1 GCA_947458985.1 Flavobacteriales bacterium | reverse complement strand
AGCTGATTTGCTGTTTTTGGTAACTCATCAAAATCAATATGCTCAAAAACAACATCTTGAGGGTGTTTTTCGACAAACCAAGCCAGCTATAAAACCAACAAAAAGTGAGCAACCAAAACAGCAAGACCCACCAAAATGGCAAGTCAAATCCTTTGGCTATTGCACCAGGTGCCTCACTAAAAAAGCGCATTATTCTTAACATCCATTGAATGCATGTTTCCAAAACAAAAGCGCTCAATTGATCCACAAAAGGCAGCGCTTGTAGCAAAGGAAAAAACATACCCAAAATCAAAATAAAGCTCGAAAGGCTCATGAGGCAAAGGTTCGCTATTTGCGCATAATTCGGATACAAATGAAAATGATACAAACTCAGGGGGAGGGTGGTGAGTGTGGCGGCAAGTCCGAGCGCAGTTCCGTCCCAAAGTTGTTGTACAAAGCGCCATTTGAATTCCACCCAGTTTTTAATAAGTTCGTAATATAGGTAAATGCCCAACATGGCTAAGTAAGACAGCTGAAAACCGAGGTCAAATAAGTAAAGTGGGTCGTAGAGCAGCAAACAAAATGCAGAAAAGAAAAGAGCATTGAGGTTACTGATCTGCCTGCCTGAAAGCTGACTGAGTAAGAGCACACTAAACATAAAAACACTGCGCAGCACCGAGGCCGACAGCCCGGTCAAAATGGCGTAATACCAAACGATGAGCACCACCAATAACAAGGCTTGTTTGCGACTCACCCACCTTGAAAATAAAGCCAGAACTTTCAGCAGCGCCAAGATGAGTAAGCCAATGTGCATGCCCGATACTGCTAAAATATGCATGGCGCCCGTGGCTAAAAAATAAGACCTAAGCTCTTGGTCTATGCCGTCTCTTTCTCCGATAATGAGCGCTCGGGCAATTGCAGCGGCGCGAGGACTCAGTGCATTTGAAAAAAGCTTAGATAACTTTGTTTTGATGTGAAATAAACTGGATGCAAACCCCAAGCCAGTGTTTTTGACAGCACCTAGAACCTTTATGTCGGTTTGATCGATAAAAACGCGGTGGCTGATTTGCTGCAATTCGTAATAGCGCTCTTGGTCAAAGGCGCCAGGGTAAACCTCGTTTTGGATGCGTTCTGGTTTACAGCGCAAGGCATACAATTGGCTCAGGTCTATCGGTATGCTATCTTTTGAGTAGAGCAGCAGGCGTAGTTTGATTCTTCTTTTGTTTTGCATAAAGTAGAAGTCGCCAATTATCTTTTGGGTACCCTTTTTGAGTTCTGAAGAATGGATTTTCAATACACCAGTATTTTCTCGATTTAAATGAAGGCTTCTCAGTTGTCTAAAATGACCTTGTACCGTATACATAAGCCAAAAACCGAGCGTAAAAAAGAGTAGTAAAATGCCCAATTGTCTGGTTGGAGAAAGCAAGAGCAAGGCAAACCCAACTAAACTTAAAATAGTTAAAAAAGTGAGAGTGGTATCCGTTAAATTACGGTAATCGGCCAGGTAGATACCCAGTATAAATGGCAATAAAACGAGCATGAAATGCCATTGGTGTTTGGGCATTTCTTCTTGCGAAGTGTTGTTCATTAGCGAGGTTTAGAGGTAGAATTTTCCCGCTTTGAACTTGATTTTTTCGGTGAGTAAATGGGGGCGAATGACGGGCTCGAGTTCCGCTTTTGAACACAGAAATTGCGCCTCGAGTTGGTCTATGCTTTTGGCTTCTTGTAAAAAAGCAAATAAGGCCTCTTGTGTCAGGGTGCGTGGCAAACAAACATCGCAGGTGCCACACGGCGCAATTTGTTGACCGAAGTAGGTGATGAGTTGCTGGGCACGGCAAATAGGCGTCTGGCAATACGCTTGCATGGCGCTGAGTTTATCTTGGGCGGCCTTTTTGCGCTCGAGGTAAATACTGGGCTTGAGGTTCAGGTAAGACTCTGGCAATCTTTCCATGCTGAAATGTAGCAAAGGAAGATTGCTTTTCTTGGTAAGTTCGATGATGCCGTTTTTTTGCATGAAGTCTAGTTGCTCTTCAAAACGTTTGGCGCTCGTTTTTAGTCTTTGCAAGATTTTGTCTTCGTGCAGAATGGTCATTTGGTCAAAAATGCCTGGATAACTGCGCACTAGGGTGGTGCAAAGTTGGTAGTATGCTTCGTGTTGGATCTGAAAATTATACAGCACCTCGTTATTGACAATAAACTGCAGACGCGTAGGCTGGTAGAAGCCTTCAGACAAACTGAAGTTGCCGTTTTGCTCCAGTATTTTCAAGGAATAATAGACTTCGTCGTCGGGTAAATCAAAAGTTTTGCAAAAGGTTTTGAGTTCGAAGGGGTAGGTTTCGTCTTTGCCAGCGCCAATGGCAATTTTGAGGTAGTTGCAAATGGCGCGGTACACGAAGATGACGCGTTCGGCACTCGGGAAACTTTTGTCGAGTTGGCGCTGCATTTGCGGGAAGTCTTGGGGCTCATGGAGCAACAAAGCGTAAGCGGGCAAGCCGTCTCTGCCGCCGCGACCCGCTTCTTGAAAATAGGCTTCTGGTGAATTGGGAACTTCGTAATGTAGTACAAAGCGAACATTAGGTTTATCTATGCCCATTCCGAAGGCGTTGGTGGCTACCATGATTTGGTTTTTGTCGCTGAGCCAATCTTGGAGCATTTGGCTTCTTTGATCGGCATTGAGGCCTCCATGGTAAATGCCGCAGCGCAGACCATTAGCCAAGAGCACTCTTGCCACTTCTTTGACGGATCTTCTGGTCTGGCAATACACAATTCCGGTGCCATTTTCGCGCTTGCAAATGGCCAGAATTTCTTGCATTTTGTTGGTAGCTGGCCTCACTAAATAAGAGAGGTTGTCACGGGCAAACGTCGATTCAATGACTTGTGCCTTGGGCATTTCGAGCTGGATAAGAATATCCTGCTGAACCGCTTTGGTTGCCGTTGCAGTAAGTGCTAAAATTGGGACTTCTGGTTGTAGTTGACGGAGTTTGGCAATTTGTCTAAATGAAGGTCGGAAGTCATGGCCCCATTCTGAAATGCAGTGCGCTTCATCTACCACCAAAAGGGATATTTTCATGCGTTTGAAACGCTCTACGAACAGCGCTGACTGAATTCTTTCAGGCGAAGTATATAAAAAATCGAGGCCGCCAAAACGGGCGTTATCTAAAATTTGATCAATTTCTCGGTAGGGCAGACCACTCGTAAGTGCTTTGGCGCGCAGCCCTCTTTTCTGTAGGTTTTCGACCTGATCTTGCATGAGGGCAATAAGTGGTGAGATGACCAAACAAAGGCCTTCTCGCTGAACACCAGGTACTTGAAAGCAAATAGATTTACCACCACCCGTAGGCAACAACGCCAAGGTGTCTTGGCCTTCAAGAGCCGCTTTCACAATTGGCTCCTGACTTGTTCTGAATGCAGCAAAGCCCCAATGTTTTTGGAGTAAATCAAGGGCTTGTGTGAAGGCGTGCATAACACAAAGTTAAGGAATGCTTTTAATAAGGTCAATAAGTTGTGTGCTCCATGATTTAGCTGTATATTCGCGCATCAATTAACACGCTTATGTCTGGAGTTTCCTTACAATTTCCTATCACCCCCAATACCGATAGCCACTTGTCAGCCGTAAACTGGGATAACCTCCCATTTGGTAAAATCTTTTCTGATCACATGTTCGTGATGGAATATGCCGACGGCGCCTGGCAACAAGGAGAAATCCTTCCTTTTGGCCCCATCGCTATGCATCCAGCGATGTCTGCCATTCACTACGGCCAGTCTATATTCGAAGGCATGAAAGCTTACCGCAATGACCACGACGAGGTTGTTTTGTTTCGCCCTGAACTCAATGCACGCCGTTTTTCAGAATCAGCTGCACGTATGTGTATGCCCGAAATACCAGAAGAATTATTCTTAGCTGCTGTCAAACAACTCGTTGCGCAAGACGCTGGTTGGGCCACCAACAAACCAGGCT
>CANHBA010000183.1 GCA_947458985.1 Flavobacteriales bacterium | reverse complement strand
CGGTGGTAGCGATGAGGTCTCCGGCTGGTGCGAAATCTCCGAGTTTGGTCCCGACACTGACCGCTTGACCTAATTTGCTGTCCCAGCTCAAGACCATGCCGTCGGCCGGTGCGTAAATGTTCTTCTTGTCGAGTAGCTTTTGGGAATAGTTGCGTTCTGTTTCCACCTCTCCTAAGGTAGCTTTGGCTTCGGCTAAATCGGCTTTGGCTATGTTGAGTTCAGCTTTTAAGTTTTTGTAAGTGCTTTCGGAGTCAAATGCTGCTTTTTGTGTACCCGCTTGTGCGGCAGCTAAGTTGCGGTCGCGTCCGCGTTCGATGTCTGCAATACTGACTTTGAGTTCGATGGCTTCGATTTTTGCCTCAAGGCTTTTGATGCGCTGTTGACGCGTGAGTAATTTGGCCTCACTTTGTTGCATTTGCGCTACATCCAGACTTTGGTCAAGGGTGAGTAGAAGGGTGCCTTTTTTGACAAACACACCTTCCAAAACATGGATTTGTACAATTTTCCCTGCGCTTTCGGCACCTAGTGGGCTAATTTTGGCGGCGGGCTCAATGCGCGCAATGCCAATGATTTTGTCAATTTTGTCCACTTTGTATTTGTCGACTTTGACTTCTTTTTCGGCTTTACCACCACAAGAATTGAGCGCTAAAAGGAGGAGGGCAGGGAGGAGGATTTTTGAATACATATCAGTGAATGGCTAATTTTTGAGAAAGGTCGGTTTTGGTTATTTCGGTGGCGCGGCCGGCTTCAACCTCTATGATGCGGTCGGCGTATTGGATGAGGCGTGGGTCGTGGGTCACGACACAAACGGCTTTGCCGCTGCGCGCAAGCTTCACAAGCTCTTGCATGACCGTAGAGATAGAATTGGCGTCTAGCGAAGCAGTGGGCTCGTCGCAGAGTACCAATTGTGGATCGGTAACCAAAGCGCGGGCAATGGCCACGCGTTGTTGTTGCCCTCCAGAAAGTTGTTTGGGGAGGTTGCCTTTTCGGTCGAGCATGCCTACAAGTTCGAGTGCGTCGAGTGCTTTTTTCTTGGCTTCTGCTCTTGGCATTTTCTTGAGTTGCAAGGGCATCATGACGTTGTCTAGGGCGTTGAGTGGCGCAATGAGGTTGAAACTCTGAAAAACGAAGCCAATGGTGTGCAGGCGCAAAGCTGCGAGTTCTTTCGAATTGAGCTCATTGACAAACTGATCCTTGACCCACAGCTGACCATAAGACGGGTAAATGACACAGCCCAGCAAAGAAAGCAAGGTGGTTTTACCAGATCCGGACGGCCCAATAATGAGTAACAATTCGCCGGCTCTGATTTCTAAATCGACGGGTTGGAGCGCAACAATTGTTTGGTCGCCGACTTGGTATTCTTTACCTACACCGGCGAGTTTGGCGATTGGATTCATGAGAATTTGAGTAAGCGTTTGATCCAGTCCATTTTGGTTTGTGTATAGGGTGGATATTTCAAAGGTACTTCAAATATGTTGGGTTTCTTGAAAACAGACTTCAGATGTGAAAAAGTTGTAAATCCTGCCTTCCCATGGTAACTTCCCGTCCCGCTTTGTCCTACGCCGCCAAAAGGCAAATTCGGGTTGGTAATGTGCATAATAGCATCATTGATACAGCCTCCTCCAAATGATAATTGGTCTAGCCAAGCGTTTTGCTCTGCTTGGTAGTTGGAGAAAAGATACGCAGACAACGGTTTTTCGTGGTCTTGAATATAGCTCAGCACTTCTTCAAAATGGGTGTAGCGGATGAGCGGAAGGATAGGCCCAAAGATTTCTTCTTGCATCACGGGGTCTTCTAAACCGATATCTCTGAGGAGTGTGGGTTCAATGGTTCGGGTGTTTCGATCGACTTTTCCTCCGTGAGCTACTTTTTCTTTTGCAATGAGGCGCTCAAGGCGTTCTAAATGGCGTTCATTGATGATTTGCACATAATTTTTTGAAGCTAATTGGTAGTCGTTGTTTGCAATTGTAGATTTGAATAAAGCGATACTTTCTTCGTAAATCGAATCGTGTACAAAAACGTAGTCGGGTGCAATGCAAGTTTGTCCGGCGTTTAAGAATTTGGCCCACACGAGTCGTTTAACTGCAACAGAAAGGTTGGCACTTGGTGTGAGGATAGCTGGGCTTTTACCGCCGAGCTCAAGGGTTACCGGAGTGAGGTGCTTGGCTGCTGCCTGATACACAATGCGCCCAACGGCGGGGCTACCCGTAAAAAATATTTTGTCAAAGCGCGTTTCTAGTAAGGCACTTGTTTCTGCTATGCCACCTTGCACCACAGTGAAAAGTTTTGGACTGAAATAAGTAGCCACGATATCGGCCATGCATTGTGCACTGTTTGCCGCTAGTTCTGAGGGTTTTAGGATAACTGTATTGCCCGCTGCCAAGGCCGCAATCACCGGTGCAAACGACAACTGAATAGGGTAGTTCCAGGCGCCAATGACCAAACACTGCCCGAAGGGCTCGGCTATCGTAAAAGACTTTCCTGGCCAGTTGACTAAATTGGTGCGCACCTTTTGTGGTTTGGTCCAGTTTTTCAAAGAATCCAATGCTTCGTCTATATCTTTGATCAAAATGGACCATTCGGTCAGAAAAGCCTCGTGTTCGGACTTACCAAAATCGGCTTCTACGGCAGCGTATAATTTGGCTTCGTTTTCTATCAACATTTGCTTGAAGCTGCGCAGTGCAGTTTGCCTAGCGCTCAGTGTTTTAGTGTGCTGCGCCTTAAAGTAGTCGCGTTGGTTTTGAAGGATTTCTGTGTACGTCATGTTGGGAGGTCTAATCGTGTAGCTTACAGAACGTTCTGTAAATAGATTTGTTCGTATTCAATAAGGAAAACCAGATGCATTTGGCTTCATTCAAGGAACAATCGTATCTTTGGCTTCAAGTAAATTTAAGTACAAATCTTCTTTATGAAAACAACCAAAATCACTTTTTGGGTTTCAACAACCCTCATTTTTTTATTTGAAGGCCTTATGCCAGCACTTACATCTCAGTCAGAAATGGCCAAAGAAGGTATTTCGCATTTGGGCTATCCGGCTTATTTCGGAGTGGCGCTCGTGGTGTTTAAAGTATTGGGATCTTTGGCGCTTATCATTCCACAAGTGCCCAAAACGCTCAAAGAATGGGCTTATGCCGGTTTTGTTTTTGATTTCATTTTTGCGGCCATTAGTCATGGTGCAGTTGATGGTGTGAATGGTCAAACCTTCTTTCCATTAGTTGTATTAGGAGTTTTATTTCTGTCATATTTTTCCTACCATAAGTTGCAAAAGCAGTAATTCATGCAAGAACAACCCAACAACCCTTTGCATGGCGTCAAATTAGCCGATATGCTAGATGCCTTAGTAGAAAACTACGGTTGGGAGCATATGGCTTACAAGGTCAATATCAATTGCTTTAAAAACGACCCGTCCATCAAATCGAGTTTGGTTTTTCTGCGCCGCACCGCTTGGGCCAGAAACAAAGTGGAGGCCATGTATTTGGAAATGATGCGAAAAGTTAATTAGCCGCCAAGGGAGCCTACTAAGCTCAGAGAAAAGAATAGCATTAGGTTTATGTAACTTTCTTCGGCCATTAGTGCTTGAATTGTTTTTACGACCTACCGGTAATTTCGATACCCGTCGCATTTAATAAATCTATGATTTCGCGTTTCTTTTTATTTTGGAAGGGAAGTGCAAATACTTGTAGTTTGGGTACGTATCCTACGGGCTCGATGTAATCGCAGGGCTCACCAATCCATTTGTACCTGCGCACAAACAATACTTCAATACTGCGCCGCTTGATTAATATGGTTTTAATGTTCTGAAAATCTATTTTAGCATGTAATCTAGAGCCTCCTTGCAGCGGAAGATTTTCAAATAGGAAATGATCGTCTTCCACTTTTAAGATTTGAAATTGGTTTTTGTTTTTATACGACTCTTTCATAGCAGACATGAAGCTCCAAGGGATAATAAAAAGAGCCAAACCAACATTGACAAACCAGATAAAAACATCGAGG
>CANHBA010000182.1 GCA_947458985.1 Flavobacteriales bacterium | reverse complement strand
TTACCTATCAATTTTTGACACATGAAAACACTTATTTCCTGGATAGCGCACCATAATGACTTTGAAAATGGGAATTTCAAGCCGAACGGGCCTACAGCGAGTTTTCATAAATACTTTTTCAAGCATGAGCGGCATATTTTGCTTTCTGGTGAGCCAGATGAGCAGAATGACAACAGAGCCAATCGGGCTAAGGCTTGGTTGAAGGTGGCCTATCCGGATAGGGAAATTGAGGTGCGGTATTTGAATGTTTCGGACCCCATTGATCATCAGGAAATTCAGTCGAAGGTGAGTCCTATTTTGGCAGAGTTGAAGGATGATAAAATCGATATTTTTGTGTCGCCTGGTACGGGGTCTATGCAGTTGGTGTGGTACCTGAGCCATATGCATTTGGGCTTGCAAACTACGTTGTTTCAGACGCGCGAGGCCAAGTTTTCCAAGCAAAAGGATAAAGACAAGCCCGAGTTAGTCAAAATTGCTTTGGAGCAGTCTTCCTTGCCCGTAACCGCTATGTATCACCAGGAAGAAGTCAGGAGAAATACCGGCGACAACTACTTTCTGACACCCTCTATTGAGAAGGTGTATGATAGCGCAGCGAAGGTGGCACAGGTTGATGCCGTGAGTGTTTTGATACTTGGGGCGAGTGGAACCGGTAAAGAGAACCTCGCGAAGTTCATCCATAAGAACTCGGCCCGAAAAGACAAACCGTATATTGCCGTGAACTGCTCGGCGTTTTCAGACGGGCTTTTGGAGAGCCGTTTGTTTGGCTACAAAAAAGGTGCCTTTACGGGTGCCGATAAAGACACCACAGGGTTGTTTGAACAAGCCCATGAAGGCATTATTTTCTTGGACGAAATTGGCGATATCTCGCCTTATATGCAGCAGAGTTTGCTGCGGGTTTTGCAAGAGAAGGAAATCATGCCCTTGGGCGGAAAAGCCAAGAAAGTTGACGTGAGGGTGGTGGCTGCTACCAACCAAAACTTGCCCAAGCTGTGTGAAGAAGGAAAGTTCAGATGGGATTTATATTACCGCCTGAGCGTGGTAGAGCTCGACCTTCCTACCCTATTTGAGCGTGGCAAAACCGACCTCAAGCAACTCATGGATCATTTTCTGACGGCTAAGAAGAAAGAATTGCATCGGCCTAAAAAATTGGTCTTGGATAAAGAAGCCCAGGAAATATTGCTCAACTACACCTACCCCGGCAACGTGCGCGAGTTAGAAAATATCATTTCGCGCTTGTATGTGTTCAATCAGGAGCGCGTGAGTGCCGACGTACTGCCCAAACGCCTCAAGCAAGCACCCGCCAACCAGCCCATGCACATGGATTTTATAGAGAAGCAACACATCATTCAAGTACTCGAACATTTCAAAGGCAACAAAACACAAACCACCAAAGCCATTGGCTGGGCCATTAATACGCTTGTGGCGAAGATGAAGAAGTATGGGATTGAGGAGGATTTTGAATAATTGAATCGCCTAAGTAATTCTACTGAATAGAATTCGTTCTAGCTCATTTAACTTTGAATTAAAGTATTTTTTCTAAAAAAATATTTTACTTATAAGTTAAATAAATTCTTTAAAATGAGTAATTTTGAAATCGTTGAATGGTACACTGATGGAAGGCAATGTAAAGTATACACTATTCATGTTCTAACGAAACAAGATAACGAAGCAAGTTTATTTTTTGGCAAATATGGTTCTACCCTATCACCACTTCATAATCAGGCTTTGCAACTTTTACAATTCATTGTGAAAAGTATTTGTAATAAACATGGCGCTATAGACGATTTTTTTGACAGACACGAAAACCTTGTAAATGCGTTGCCCCCACTTCCTAAAAAGCAACCAATTGAAATTGCAATTTTAGGAAGTGCTTTTCCCCTAAGGCTTTATTGCATTAGGGTGAATGAACAAATCGTTATTCTGTTCAATGGTGGAGAAAAAACAAGTAATACAGCACAAGATAGTAAAGACTTAAGCTTAAAATTTTACGAAGCTCAATCCTTTGCAATAAAAATACAAGATGCCCTCCGGTCTTTTATTATCGAATTAGATGGAACAAAAAGAAACCTGAGGCACTATCAAATTGGAAACAAAATGATTCTTTAAATATGAAAGCTCCTATCGTCGATGAATTAATGGGTCAAATCTCAGCAGAACAAATTATTTTTCAAGATTTATATATTGATTTGGTATTGCGAATCAATCAAATCTTAGCGGAGAAACAAATTGGCCGAAAAGAATTAGCAGAATTATTAGGTAAAAAGCCATCAGAAATCTCGAAGTGGTTGAATAGCGAACATAATTTCACACTCAAATCTATTGCAAAACTTACTGCCGCATTTGACGAACCTCTTATTGAAATTAGCTCCAGAAAAATTTCTAAGAAAACAAATCATTTAGCGCCAAGATTGTACAAACAAAAATTAAATCAAACAAGAAATTTTGCCGAGCCTAAAACAATTTAACCCTCCTTCTCTGCCCTACTGCTCACGAAGTCAGCAACTACATCGAAAGGATCTTTTCCGGTATTGTGCATAGTGTGGGCGCAAAGAGAAATATCGTTGACGATGGCGTTGTGGTCATACAACCGGTGTTCGATCAGCGCTGGCTCCCAGAAAAATTCGCGGGTACTGACGGTTGTTTTGTAGCGAAGTACATTTCTTTCGCTGAAATAATACACGTTTCCTCTGTTCAAAAGTGAGTTGAATACATTTGAAAAGCGCACGTAGTCAATAGGTTGGTCGGTATCTTGGAGTTGGTAACAATAGGCATCGAGGACGAAATCTAGGCCATCTTGGTAGTAAAAAAGCAGACCGCTGCGAGCGTCATCAAAACCAACTTGCCATTGGATCATGTTGTCGGGGTGCGCTACCGTATACTTTATTTGCTTTGCATTTAAATGTGCCTTGATGCGTTCCAAAACGATGCTGTCCATTTGCGCAATATCATCCTGCTGTTTTTTGAAGGATTGGAGGTCTTTATAGAGGTTCCAGAGTTCTTTTGGAGTGTTGTATTTCATCTGTTTCAGTTTTGGTCGAATTGCTTTTGACAAGGATTGTGCCACACCTTCACACAAAATAGGTATTCACACATTTTGAAGCGTTTTTATTCGTTTTTTGCTATGTTTTTCAATTTTTGATACGTTTTTGAGTCATTTTTATCGATTTTACACCAATTGACAATTTGGCACAACTCTTGTCTAAGGGGAGCAAACCAAGTTCAAAACCGCCTCTCCAATGCTAGCCAAACAACTCCAAATTAGCCAAGACGAACTCAAGAAAAACGAAGACGCCGTCATGGACTTTCAATACGCTTTTCTGACCCAAAACCTGAAAAGAATTGGTCATCTGCTTTCGCCTAAAGGCACTTTTTTCGGTAAACAAAGTCTGACCTTTGCCAAAGGCAAGATCTACGCCCTCTTTCACCAAAACGAACACCCAGAGCGCGACTTCGCACATGTCAGCTCTAAAGGATTTAGCAATGACCACTCACCAGGGCAATTGGTCTTGGAGTTTCGCTATCCGATATTTACTCAAGACAACCTCATGAGTTATCCCGAAGAAGACGAACTGTTTGGAGAAGCGCCGCTCAAGGCATACCAAGAAGAAGTGATCCGCTTTGCGCTCACCGTTCAAAAGGGCAAAATCACCTCCTTGAGGATACCCAAGAAAGTCATCAAGAGCCTGCAGAAATTTATCCATGAAAATTAAACAACAAAAACAAAATGCCATGCAAGAAACATTTTTACAACCCGTGCAAGAAAGCGCACGGCAAACTCAAATTACAAGCGCACAATTGGTGCTCAAATGTATACAGGCTATGAATACTGAGGCGCTTTATTTTTTACTCGATGTAGAGCGCACCTACCAAGACTGGCAGCGCAATGAGTTTATTTTAAAACTCGAGCGCGTCATGGAAAAATTTGAGGCCGACGGCGACACCTACCTCAATGCCGTGCAAGGGGCTTGCGGTGGCTCTTGCTCCAAAGGGCAAAACGG
>CANHBA010000181.1 GCA_947458985.1 Flavobacteriales bacterium | reverse complement strand
CTCGCCAAAATTCAAGTCATACCATGGCGACTGCTCATCGTCGCCGACAAGTATTTGTAGGTCTTGTGCAGGCATATAACTTTGGGCAAGCATGAATTTTACTTCACCCTTAGCATTGATGCATTTATCGACTACAATAACAGCGTGTCCGGGTGAACCACCCTTGACAAATACATCGCCAATTGCTAAATCTTTAGTTGCCTTGCTTTTCAATTGTTTGTCTAAAGAAAGGGTGCTTGAATAATTAAACACTTTTTCTAGATAAGACCAAAGGTTAGTTGAAGTAGGAGTTTTCCCTGATAAATAGTTGGCATAATTGAACATTGTACCGCTCACAAATAAAAATTCAATTTCATTATACTTTTGCTGCTCAAATAAATAGTCAGCACGGAGCCTCATTATTGCATCTGCACATTGGTAACTTTTATTTCCGTAAAAAGGGAGGTCTACAACGGCGCAATAAGCGGAGGTATTGGGTTTTAAAGTGCCATCGAAGTGTCTTACTGGCGTGCCATGTGGTTTTAAAGGTAAATTTTGGAGATAGGCGGCCCAAGAATTCATTTCTGGAGCAAAACGTTGATATCCCGAAGGGCATTGAAATCTGGTCCGGATGTTATTTCCATTTGTATCGATGTCGGATAAACTTCTTTCTTGTTCATCCTTTTGTAGGAGCGAATCTTTAGTTGTTTTCTTTTCTGAATTTGCGAATGAATTGCAGGCGCTAAATGTTATTATACACAACACCAACCCGGATAAATAAAGTGCTATTTTCATATGGTAGTAAACTTTTATTTACAGAAAGTTACAGAATTATTGCCCAATTACTGCAATTGCGCATGGGCCTGATAAAGCTTCAGCTCATCCCAAGTTGCTTTGGAGCCTAGTTTTTCTTTGAGTGGGCCTAAAGAGGTGCCTGTAAAGCCTTCGAACATGCTTTCGAGTTCATTGATGCGTTTGGGCGAAAGTACGTCGGTCAATTGAATTTGTTCGCTTCTGATCAGGTACACAAAATGGTTGTTGATGGTTTGTTTGGAAACCTGCCTAATACCTGCAATTTCAGCGATATCTTTGCCTTGTTCGAGCAGTTCAAGGGTGAGTTCATAGGTGGATTTTTTCTCTTTGGGCGCAGTTGGTTTCTTGACTGATTTTTCAAATACGGTATCTAAGATGTCGTCGGGCTCGTCGAGAAGGGTTGGCACCTGTTTCAGTTCTTCCTTGATAGCTGCAATTTTGGCGAGTTTGTACGAAGAGATTTCGGTGTTCCAAATGGTCGATTTAGAAATTTCTTTACCTGCAGCTACCGCCTCAATAAGCAAGCGCGCTTTTTTGAGCTGCATAATGGTTGCGGTCAGGAGCTCGTCTAGTTCAGCTAGTTCTTCGGAATACTGCTTGGTTTTTCTTGCGCGGCTCAGCTCAGCCACTTTTTTGAGATTGGTTGTCAGGACGTCGTCTAGGATCTTGAAAAAATAGCGATAAGCTGCTCCAACGCGTTCTTGTAGGAATTGCACATCAAAAGTGGGGGAGTGTAAGATTTGGTCGAGTTGCTTGCTGAATTTCTTGGCGGGCTCCATGGTGGACTGCAGCACTTGGTTTTGTAGCGTCATCCAACTCTTGTTTTTAGCCTTCTCACTTTTGACACCAACCATTTGGTAACTCGCTTCATGACTGGCCCATTTGGAACTGAGCTCATACCAATCAAAAGCTTTTTTTAAAGTCGCAACCAGGTAGTGCTTGGTGCTTTGGCTCAGATACGTGGCGAGTTGGTCTTCGGGTGCTTTGTTTTGACTAAATGCAACCACTTGCTGGTCATTTGAAAGTCCGTTCATGCGCATTGGTTTGGTTAGAACCAAGCCGTCTAAAGAACGCAAACGCGAAAGCGCTACATAGGCTTGCCCAGGAGCAAAGACGTCCGCAACATCTAAAACTGCTTTGTCGAAGGTCAGGCCCTGGCTTTTGTGTACGGTAATTGCCCAGGCTAATTTCAAAGGATAATGCACGAAAGTTCCGAGTGTTTCTTCTTTGATTTCGCCAGTAGCTTCATTCAACACATACCGAATGTTGGTCCATTCGAATTTTTCGACACTAATGGTTTTTTTCTCCTCGGGAAAATAGACCGTGATTTCTTGCTCGCTGAGCGTGGCGATTTTGCCCATTTTGCCGTTGAAATAATTTTTATCAAACGATAAATCATTCTTAACGAACATGACTTGGGCCCCAATTTTGAGTTCGAGCGTTTCTTCTAAGGGAAAAAGATGCTTGGGGTAGTCGCCGGTGATTTCAGCTTGGTAACTCACTTTCTTTTGCGGCAAAGCAAGTAAAGCCTTGGCGTTCATTTCATCGGCTTTGGCATTGTGGGTGGTGAGGGTGATGTAGCCCTCGTTGGTAGTGGGGTCAAAATTGGGCTGAACATATTTATTGAGGATCTCGACGTCGGCTGCGCTGATTTCGTTGTTGCGCAGGTTGTTGAGCACTTGAATAAAGGCTTGGTCTTGCTGGCGGTAGATGGTCGAGAGTTCGATATAGAGCGGCTGAATTTCTTGAAAAACCTTTGCGTGAAAAAAGAAAATACCGTCGTAATAACTGCGCAACACCTGCCATTCTTCTTGCTTTACCACAGGAGGGAGCTGCAGAAGGTCGCCAATAAACAAGACCTGAACCCCGCCAAATGGCTCATGGACGCGCCGAATGTTGCGCAGTGTCCAGTCGATGGCGTCCAAAAGGTCGGCACGCAGCATACTTACTTCATCTATAATGAGCAGTTCGATGTTTCGAATGAGTTGTTTGCGCGTTTTGTTCATCGCAAAATGCCGCAGCAGGGTGTCCTTTGTTTCAAACTTGACCGTTGCAGAAAAAGCAGGCTGAGCACCAAAAGCGGGAATAAAACCCGCAAAAGGCAGCTGAAAAAAGGAATGGATGGTGACTCCACCTGCGTTAAGTGCCGCAATACCGGTTGGCGCCACAATGGCCAAGTTTTTATAAGTAGAGTCCTTGATTTTGCGCAATAAGGTAGTTTTGCCCGTGCCGGCCTTTCCCGTCAAAAAAATGGTTTGTTGGGTTTGGTTGATGAATTGTTCAGTAAAGTCGGCTGCGGAACGCTCTTGTTGGCTCAAGGTTGATGAAGTTTGTGAGATCGAACGAAGGTACTTAATTTATAAACGGAAGACTAGGTAAAAACCCCCATTATGGTGAGAAATTTCGTTAAAGTGATGAAATTCAGAACTTATCCTTAATTTTGTTCCACTCAACTTTTATCAAATGTGTAAAGCGTTTTTTTGCTTATTTCTCCTCAGTATTTTTCAGCTTTCAGCTCAATCAACCTCCCTTATAGGAACAGCAGCCAACAACGAATACGCCATGTCCGTTTGCGCCGATAACGCAGGTAATGTCTATTTCGGCGCTACCAACAACAACGAGCCCTGGATCTTTAAAAGAGATGTCAATAACAACATGGTCTGGAGTCAAAAATTAAATACAGTTGGTGTCGGCTTTTCTTCTGATGTTTCTTATATCGATATCGTTGGTGACACCATCTTTGGTTGCGGTTGGCTTAAAACTGGCGCAAGTATTCAAGGATCCATACTATTTAAGTTAAACGCAAGTACAGGTGCGGTTTATTGGGTCAAGTCAGAAGCCACAAGCAAAACGTATTTGTCCACGATGAAATATGCCAACGGCAAATACTTCGTGTGTGGCTCTCAAACCAATAATACCAACGGCTACAACGGCAAAGTAATGGCTGTTTCTAGTGCAACAGGCGCAACTATCTGGCAAACCCCTTCTATCGGACTCACTTTTCCTGGTTACGGCGTAGATTACCTCGACGATTTCACATCGGCTTCCGACATGGTCAATGGCAAGATGTTTATTACCGGTCGCTCTTATGTCAATGCCACCGCTACCAATATGCGCACCTTGCTCGTCGGCGTAATGAGAAATCGCCTTGCCCCGCCGACACGTACATTTGTGTCAATATCGGCTCAAGCGCTGTTACAGCCCCCGCAGAT
>CANHBA010000180.1 GCA_947458985.1 Flavobacteriales bacterium | reverse complement strand
CGAACAAGAAGTTGTAGCCGAATGGAAAGCGGCGGGCATCCTCGAACATTTGTACTTGAGAGAACAACGCAACGGTGCCGTTTTGGTTTTCAATGGCCTAAGCGAAACCGAAGCCAAACAACGCATGACCACCCTGCCCTTCTTTCAATTGCAAAAAAGCATTGAGTACTTTAGTTTGCTGCAGCAGTTATAGTTTTAAAATCAGCGGATTGCAAGTTGATCTGATGAAATTTAATTGAAGAACGCAAGTAATACGACTGAAAGGTCTCTAAACTAGTGACTGGTAATTTAGCTAGTTGACAAACTTTTTAAACGTTGCGTTACTTTTTATTTGCTTTTTTAAGCCCGCTATTCCTATTTGCTCAAAACAATACCCAAGTTATCCGTGGTCGGATTACCGATAAATTTTCGCAAATGCCTTTGCAAGGTGCAAGTGTCGAATTGCTGCCTGGAGAGGTGAAGTCTTTGACGGATTCATTGGGTCAGTTTATGTTTTCAAATCTGAAACCCGATCGCTACGATTTAAGAATCAGCAAAGAGGGCTACAAAACAACCTCGCTTTCTAATGTTTTATTGACTTCGGGCAAGGAGATCGTTCTGGATATTGGTCTCGAGGAGCAAATTCTTCAAACTAGGGCCGTCTTGGTAAAGCCAAAGCAGATTGGGGCAATGAATAAACTCGCAACGGTGAGTACCCGTTCATTTGCCATGGAAGATGTCAATCGGTACGCTGGTGGCCGTAGTGATCCAGCGCGTTTGGCAGCAAATTTTGCTGGTGTAAGTGCGCCAGACGACAGCCGAAACGATTTGGTGATCCGAGGCAATTCGCCAGTAGGTGTTTTATGGCGTATTGACGGAATGGCCGTGACCAACCCGAATCATTTTGCATCGGTAGGTACAACCGGTGGTTCTGTGAGCGCACTCAATACCAATTTACTCAAAAGCGCCGATTTTTTTACCTCTGCTTTTCCATCTGAATATGGCAATGCGGTTGCGGGAGTTTTTGACCTGAGCTTGCGCGAGGGAAATGCGCAAAAAAGAGAAACCACGCTTCAAGCTGGCGTCATTACAGGTTTGGAATTGACAACAGAAGGACCATTTAGCAAAAAAAGTTCAGCTTCGTATTTAATTGGCTACCGTTATTCCTTAGCGGGCCTTGCCCAAGCTTTGGGAGTGGATATCGGCACCACAGCAACACCTTCTTATCAAGATTTGTCTTTTAAACTCAGCAGTGGTACGACCAAATTTGGTAAATTTTCGGTTTTTGGAATTTTAGCCACGAGCACCATCAATATTGGCGGCGGATCTGCCAATACACTATACGGAAATGGCAATCAGCTTGATTTTGCGAGTAAAATTGGCATTGGAGGCCTACAACACACCAAACAAGTCAATTCCAAGTCATATTTTTTAACCACCATTGGTGTCAATGCTGCAGAAAATGCACAAACTTCCTACGATATAGACCACGTCATTGACAGTAGTTTTGTGAGAGAAACCAGTACAGCGCTTAAGAATACCTATTATATCCAGACGAGTTATCATTTGAAAGTCAATGCGCGCATGTTCTTGAAAGTCGGAGTACAAGATGAACTCATCGCGACCAATCTTTATTATCAAACCAAAAACAATGCAATTGCGCCTGCCCACACCGTTTGGGATTACGACAGCAGTACCAACTTAGCGCAAGCCTTTTTGCATCTGAAATACCAGCTGACAGACCAATTAACGGTCAATACAGGCTTGCACGCACAGTATTTTGCACTCAATAAAGCGCAAGCGCTCGAGCCCCGTTTGGGCATCAATTACACCATTAACGCAAAACATTCCTTGCAATTTGGTTATGGTTTGCATGCACAAATGCAGCCGATAAACGTGTATTACCTACAACAAATAGATCCGTTTAACAATGTTTCTTACCACAATATCAATTTAGATTTTACCAAAAGTCACCATCTTGTTTTAGGCTACCAATGGCAAGCAGCAGCAGCTTGGCGCTTGAAAACTGAAGTCTATTACCAGTCGCTTTATAACGTTCCTATCCAAGCCATTTCAAGCAGTTATTCGATGTTAAATACGGGGGCTACATTCAAAACAGACCTAACCGATAGCTTGGTGAATGGCGGAACAGGTCAAAATTATGGCCTTGAATTGACCCTAGAGAAATTGTTTAGTAAAGGATTTTATGGGTTGTTTACAAGCACGCTTTATGAATCTAATTACGTAGCGAGCGACGGTGTGAAACGCAATACTTCCTTTAACGGCAGATACGTTGTAAACATACTTGCGGGTAAAGAATGGAAAATTGGCACCGGATCCCAAAATCGTTTTGCAGTAGATGTCAAGTTTACAAACGCTGGAGGTCGGGCCTATACCCCTATTGACTTGGCTAGTTCTATTGCGCAAGACCGAGAAGTCTTAGTAACAGATGTGAATTCAGCTTACTACAACACTTATTATCGTTTGGATTTAAAGGCCGGACTCACCATAAATAGCCCGAAAAGAAAATTAGCTCAAACGCTTTCCTTAGATTTACAAAACGTAACCAACCACAAAAATATTTTCACCGAAAGCTATGATCGCCAAAACCAAAGTATCCGTTATACCTATCAACTTGGCTTTTTTCCAAATGTTGTTTATAAGTTGCAATTCTAACAATTTACTTTGATTTTAAATTAATGAAAATGAGTGTTTTAAAGTGCTTGTCTCTCGGTTTTGTGCTTGTAATTTTGGTATTTGTATCGGGCAATTCTATACAAAATAGGGATGTTGCCGCGCTAGAAATGTGCTTTCCAAATGGCAAAATGAAGGCCTTGATTTTGAGTTATGACGACGGCCGTGTTCAAGATCGTCAATTGGTGGCATTGATGAATAAATACCATTTGATAGGGACCTTTCACCTCAATTCAAATAAACTCGATCAGCCTGACTACCTGACTAAAAGCGAAATCAAGCAGCTATTTTCAGGACATGAAGTATCCATTCATTCAGCGAATCATCCGGGCTTAACCTCCTTGTCCAAGGAAGAACTGATAGATGAAATTGTGCTCGATCAGCGCGAACTCGAACGCTTGGTTGGTTACAAAGTTGATGGGATGGCCTATCCTTTCGGAGATTACAACGAGCAGGTCTTAGAAGAGGTGAAAAATTTATCGATTCAATATGCAAGGACGGTCAAAGATTCCTATCACTTCGATATTCCAAGCTCATTTTTAGAATGGCATCCGACCATTCATCAATTTGCCAAAGCATATTGGAAACCCAATGACCCTCAAAATGATCAAAAAGAACTGTCCATCTTCTATGATCTTATTGACAAATTTTTAGCAACAGAAAAACTTGCCGTCATGGATATCTGGGGTCATAGTTGGGAAATGGGTGACCCCGAGAAATGGGCCGAAACAGAAAAGTTTTTTAAATTACTCTCTGGTCAAAAAGTACTGCACTACACAAGCCATATTGACTTTGTGATTTACCTGAACGCCTATAAACAGTTGATTTTTAATCCCGCTGCTAATACCGTACAAAACCCAACTAAAGTCACCTTATTTTTCAAGCGCAAAGGCAAAGTTCACCAAATTAAGCCCGGTGCTACACTTCTTTTTTAATTAGCTCATCAAAACCATGAACAGAATCTTAGTCATCCTCACCCTCGATATGGAAAATTTGCCCAGTAATTTCCAAGAAATATTGAAACACGAACAAGAAGTTGTAGCCGAATGGAAAGCGGCGGGCATCCTCGAACATTTGTACTTGAGAGAACAACGCAACGGTGCCGTTTTGGTTTTCAACGGCCTGTCCGAAACCGAAGCCCAAGAGCGCATGACCACCCTACCCTTCTTCAAGTTGCAAAAAAGCATTGAGTACTTTAGTTTGATGCAGCAGTTTTAGGGGGTTTGATTTAAAAATAAAAGTTGCTTCATGTTTTTAGATCAGTTTCTACAAGGTGTTTTTGGTCCTAACAGCACTTGGTTACTATTTCGAAGTTAAATTATTGGAACAAAT
>CANHBA010000179.1 GCA_947458985.1 Flavobacteriales bacterium | reverse complement strand
GCATTGAGTACTTTAGTTTGATGCAGCAGTTTTAGGGGGTTTGATTTAAAAATAAAAGTTGCTTCATGTTTTTAGATCAGTTTCTACAAGGTGTTTTTGGTCCTAACAGCACTTGGTTACTATTTCGAAGTTAAATTATTGGAACAAATAGGACTCATTTTCTTGGCGCATTCTAATTTTGATCGTGTGGCTGGTTATGGTTTAAAATATCTTGATAATTTTGACCACACCCATTTAGGCTGGATTGGCAAAAGCAAGCATTTGAATACATAAGCAAATAAACATGCAACATTTACAATGGCTCGAAGATATAAATCGAAATACAAATTTGGTCAAGGAATTGTTTTTGAATTTAAGCGAGGATCAGCTCAATGTCAAACCAAATCAAAATACATGGAGCATCGCTCAGATTCTAGAGCATCTGATTGTTATAAACGAAAGTTACTACCCAATAATCAAAGAACTCCAGAACCAAACCTACAAAGCACCTATTCATGCCAAAATCCCGTTTTTAGTAAGTTTTTTTGGCAAATTTGTCTTCAATTCTGTTGAGCCCAATAGAAGAAAAAAAATGAAGACCTTTCCAATTTGGGAGCCTAGTCAGAGCACGGTAGCACCTGGTATTCTTGAAAGGTTCATCCAACATCAAGAAGATTTAAAAAATACCATCATAAATACAGAAGTATTCACTGGAAATAATGTTATTATTCATTCTCCGGCAAGTAAAGTGATTGTTTATAAATTATCCACTGCTTTTGATATTATCGTTACACATGAATCAAGGCATATCAATCAAGCAAAGGAATTGCTAGTTAACCTTGTGCAATCGTAGTTATACCACATCGACAATATATGGATAACTTGTCAGCATTTTTAAACTGGATGAAAACTGAATTTCCGCATTTGGAAAGAAGTTTTCATGACGGAAAAAACGAACTCGGCAAACAAGTGACCAACCCGACCTATGGATTTGGTTCTTTTGAACAAACTTATGCCAATGGAGAAGTCAAAACCCACTTTCAAATTGGCGTTGCGGCTACTTCGAGTGGCATTTCGATTTATTTATTGGGGATCAGAGGGAAACTCGATTTACCTCAATTATGTTTGGGCCTGGGCAAAGCCAAAGTGACGGGTTATTGCATCAGTTTTAAGAATTTTGCAGCGCTTGATCAGCAAATTTTGTATATCGTCATGACTGAAGCTTTTCGCTGCTCAACTCATCTCGCGTAGCTTATTTTTTTCAATTCGTTCCGTAAAACCACTGAATTCAAATTAACGTGTAGTGCTTAGTTTAGCCTTTCATTAATAAGCTATGAAAAAACTAATTGTACACGACACATCAATTCAATTGATGGAGGCCAATGGCTTTGAATACATTTGTTTAACCGACATGTTGAAAGCAAGAGATGGTCAGTTTTTTGTGACTGATTGGCTGAGAAATCGTAACACTTTAGAGTATATCGGCATATGGGAACAACTCAGTAATCCGAGTTTTAATTATGGCGAATTCGCCATAATTAAAACTAAAGCTGGGCTCAATAATTTTAAAATTAGTGTAAAGGATTTTGTCGAACAAACCAACGCTATCTCTTTGCAGGCAAAGCCTGGACGATATGGTGGCACCTATGCTCATAAGGATATCGCTTTTGAATTTGCGATGTGGATCAGTCCTGAATTTAAAATTTATTTAATCCGAGAATTTCAAAGGCTTAAAGCAGAAAAAGAGAAAGCATTTGGTTGGTCAGCAAAACGAGAACTTGCAAAGGTGAACCATCTGATACATGCAAGTTCAATTCAAAAACACCTGGTTCCAAATGAAATATCGCCAGAACAAGCAATGGTCATTTATGCAAGCGAAGCAGATGTCATCAACGTCGCTTTGTTTGGACTTACGGCTAGAAATTTTAAAAAACAAAATCCAACCTTCAAAGGTAAAATTAGAGACGCCGCCTCCCTAGAGCAATTGATTTGTTTGATCAATTTAGAAAATTTAAACGCATTATTTATTCAAGAAGGATTATCTCAAGCTAAAAGACTTTTAAAGCTGAACCAAATTGCGATCCAACAGCTGACCATACTACAAAGTAAGTCAAATCAGACAATAGAAAATTTGAAGAAAATAGCGTTTTAATTATGGCGAATTCGCCATAATTAAAACTAAAAAAAGTTAATTTTACTCATGATCAATTGGCACACCTCTACCCCACCCAAGGCCCCATTTTACGCCTCTATTTTCAATTATTATTTAAGTGATGATTTAGAAGGTTATGATGCCTACGACCTACAAACGCTAGGGTTGGTCAAGCAAATGCCTGGTTTTCTCGGCTATGAAAGCATGAAGCACGAAGGTCGGGGAACTTTCATTAGTTATTGGCAAGATGAAACCGCAATTGCCAATTGGGCCCAGCACCCTATTCATCAAGAAGCAAAGGCGCTTGGAATTGCCAAGTGGTATCGCTATTACCACAGCATGATTGCAGTGGTCAATCGCTTTCATTCGCATCAGTTTTAAATTGGTCGTCCGTGCAACCTGAGTTACACTCCAACACCCACTGCGAGTGTAACTTTGCTTTAAAATTGATCTTATGCCAACAGTACAACTCACCCATCAAATGTTCTTAGACGTAGTATTTGATTACACTACTCAAAAAGATTGGAACTTCAAAGGCAATAAGCCGGCAATCATTGACTTCTATGCCGATTGGTGTGGACCGTGCAAAATGGTTGCCCCGCTTCTCGAAGAACTCAGCAATGAATACCAAGATTTAGTGATTTATAAAGTCGATACCGAAGTAGAACAAGAACTTGCTGCCGCATTTCAAATCCGCAGCATTCCAAGTATGTTGTTTATTCCGCTCGACAAACAACCAATGATGCAAGCTGGAGCCTTGCCAAAAGGAACTTTGAAAGAAATTATCGAGAAAGAATTAGGTGTTGTGAAAAAGTAAGTCTACTACGCCTAAAACGATCATAAAAAAAGCCACCCTATTGAGGTGGCTTTTTCATTCAATGGAGAATCAGTTATTGCTTGATTAACAATTGTTTAGCAGATTTGCCATTGTTGTCTACGGAAATAATGTAGCTGCCAGAAGAAAGAGCTGAAACATCTACAGCATTGTTGTTCAAGACCTTTGTAAGGAGCACTTTTCCGCTCATGTCAGCAATAGAAACAACACCTTCCGTACCAGCAACTTGAATTTCGTTTTGGGCAGGGTTTGGATACACATTAAAAGAAAGTGCAGAGGTTTCATTTAAACCAAGGAAAGACGCTAGCAAAACTTTGTCTAACACATGTGCTACACCGTTGTCAGCCTCTACATCAGCTAAAATGACATTTGCATCATTGATTTTTACGCCGCTAGCCAAAGAAACAATGACGTCTTCGCCTGAAAGTGTTTCAACAGGGCCATTTGTAAGTTGTGTAGATAGTACCGCTCCGTCAATCACATGATAAAGCAGAACATCTGCTAAGTTTGGCAAGGCAAGGATACCATTGATATCGGTATTCAAGGCCGTTGCCAAATCTGAAAATGCTTGGTTGGTGGGTGCAAACACGGTGTATTCAGAGAAAGGATCAGAAAGTGCAGGCAATAATTCAGCTTTTACAACTGCAGAAACAAGTGTTGAAAATCCGTTGTCAATGGCTAAATCTGCCACTGTTTCAATTGGTAAAACAACCGCATCAATAACGTGCACAACACCATTGCTTGCCGTGATATCTACTGCAATGACTTGCGCCTGATTCAGGAATACGTCACCTGAAGTAGTGGCTGTCAGTTTGAGGGTGTTGAGCGTACTTAATGGTTGAACAATTGCACCGTTCGTTACAGCTGAAGAAGGAACTGCTGTACCGAGTACATGATAAAGTAAAATTTCTTGTAACTCAGGTACGCCCAATAACATTGGTATAGTGACACCTAATTCATCAACTAAATCTTGAAATGCATCGTTGTTTGGTGCAAAAACAGTGAGGTTACTCAATGGGTTTGTCAATGCAGGGAGTAATT
>CANHBA010000178.1 GCA_947458985.1 Flavobacteriales bacterium | reverse complement strand
CAGGTGGTTCAGCTAACATCCGTATCCGCGGTTTATCTACCTTCGGTGACAACGACCCACTCATTCTTGTGGACGGCGTCGTATACGATTCAGAAGGTTTAAATGCACTTAACCCTGCTGATATCAAATCAATTAACGTACTCAAAGATGCCACAGCAGGTATTTATGGGGTACGCGCTGCCAATGGCGTGATCATCGTTGAAACAAAAAATGGCGCTATTAACCGCAAGCCTAGCATGGAATACAACGGCTATTACGGCATCCAACAAACGGCTCGCAAACTAGACTTACTCACCGCTGAAGAATACGCGGTTATCAAAAATGAAGCCTTTGCTTTTGGTGGTCAGGCCATGCCTTTCGCCAACACCAGCCTAGGTACAGGTACCAACTGGCAAGATTCAGTTTTCAGTTCAGCTCCTGTACAAAGTCACAACCTATCTTTGAACGGTGGCACACTCAATACGCGATATTCTATTGGCTTGGGCTATTTCAACCAAGAAGGTATTGTAGGAGCAGACAAAGCCAACTTTGGCCGCTACAACGCCCGTTTGAACTTCAGTACAGATATGTCTGAAAAACTCAAACTGAATTCGGTTTTGCTTTTCTCTTCAGATATGCGCAGTACGCTTCCTGAAAACGGCATTGGTTCAGTACTTTACAACACCATCAACGCCTTTCCTAACGAGCCTGTTTACAGCAGCCCAGGTACTTTTTCTTACATGGAAGAAGTGAGTGATATCATCAATCCTATTGCGCAAATGCAAAACCAGTACAACTGGAGCACAGCCAATAAATTCGTTGGAAAAGAAGAGTTTATCTATGAATTCAACGAAAACTTAACCCTCACCAACCGCTTCAATTACAACTATGCCAACGTTGACGCGAAAGTGTTTTCACCGCTTGTTTGGTACGGAGATGGCAAATACGCCAATACAGCTGCCAATGCTGCCCTCGAATCACCAGAGGTTGAAATCGGAGATAGCATTTTCATCGAAAGAGGAGCAGCTGTTTACGAAGAGCGCTCTACCTTCCTAGACCTTTCTTACGAAGCGTTTTTGAACTACGACAAAACCTTCAACGAAGTACACAAAATCAAAGGAACCCTTGGTGCATCTGTATTTGAGCGCAGAGGACAATCATTGAACGGCGTTGCTTTTGGCATTCCAAACAACTCACTTGACTACGCTGATATCTCCGCTAACACGGCACAAGGTGGCTACTTAAACAATGTCAATTCTTGGGAGTTCAAGGAGCGCTTATTGTCTGCTTTCATGCGTGCAGAATACGCCTACAAAGAAAAATACCTTGTGTCAGGCATCTTGCGCCGCGATGGTTCAAGCAAATTCGGACCTAACAGCCGTTGGGGTATTTTCCCTACAATTTCAGGTGGTTGGTTGCTTTCAGAAGAAGATTTCTTCAAAAGCAAAAGCATAGACTACCTTAAAGTGCGCATGAGCTATGGTGTTTCTGGCAACGACCAAATTCCAAACTTTGCCTACCGTGCATTGCTCAACGGCGAAGGTGTTTATGTCTTCAACGACCTCATTACGCAAGGTGTAGCCATTGGCCGCCCTGCCAACCCTGACCTCAAGTGGGAAACCACCCGTCAGTTCAACGTGGGCCTCGACCTCACTTGGTTGAAAGTTATCAACTTCACTACCAACTACTTCATCAAAAACACCAACGACCTCTTATTCCAACCTGACGTATCAGCACTTTTAGGTTCTTACGGCCCAGGTGGTTACCCACCGATCATCAATGCTGGTGACGTATCTAATAAAGGGTGGGAATTTGAAGTAGCCTATCAGTCTGATCGCAAAAACTTACTTCAAACCAACTTGAATTTCAACCTCACTACCATTAACAACAAAGTTGTGAGTGTGCCAACAGGCGTGCAATACATTCCTGGTGCAGCATTTAGCGTTGGTGGCGACGTTGCTACGCGTTTCCAAGAAGGCTATGAAATTGGTTATTTCTTTGGTTACCAAACTGCTGGTATTTTCCAAAATCAGGAAGAAATCGACAACGCGGCAGTTGTTCAAGAAGGCGCCCAACCAGGAGACCTCATCTTTGTGGATCAAAACGGCGACGGCAAAATCAACTTCTCTGACGATTCCGACAAAACCAACCTTGGTTCGGCTATTCCTGACTTCACAATGGGCTTTGCTTTCAACTTTAAAATCAAAGGTTTCGACTTATCAGGTAATGTTTATGCTGCTTTAGGGCAAGAAATCATTCGCAACTACGAGCGCCAACAACCTTATGCCAACCAATTGGCTTATGTAATTGACCGCTGGACAGGCGAGGGCTCTACCAACGAACACCCGCGCCTCACTACAGGACCAACTAATAACAACCTCTTCTCTGATTATTATGTGGAAGATGGTTCTTTTGTGCGCCTTCGCAACTTGCAATTTGGTTATACTCTACCAAGTACCCTATTGCGCAAAATTCACGTAGAATCTTTGCGTGTTTACGTTGCTGCCAACAACCTCATCACCCTTACCCGCTACATGGGCTTTGATCCAGATTTAGGATCGTCTAGCGTACTTTCTGCTGGTGTAGATTACGGAATGTATCCACAAGCACGTTCTTTAATGAGCGGTCTTCAAATCAAATTTTAAGCTTAAACGTCATGAAAAAACTGATTTACACGCTTTTGGCACTTGTATCGATAGCTACACTGCCTTCTTGTGAAAAATTCTTATCTGTTGACCCGCCGTACGCGCAAGATGCAGAAAACTTTTTTCAAACCGAAGAAGATTTCGAACGCGCGCTAGTTGGTGCGTACGACCTCCTTCAGAGCTCATTCATTTCTCTTTGGATTGGTGAAATCGCCTCTGACAACGCTATTGCAGGCGGCGAGAGCGTCAACGACAGCAAAGGTTTGCACGACATCGACAACATGACTCATGGTGGTGTCAATGCCGAACTGCGCAGCCTTTTCCGTTGGAACTACACCGGCATTACGCGCGCCAACTACATCTTGGAGCACCAAGACAACATCGATTTCCCAGGAAAAGCCCACATACTCGCTGAAGCGAAGTTTTTGCGCGCCTATTACTACTTTGAATTGGTTAAATTCTTTGGAGATGTTCCTCTCATTATCGACAAACGCATCGGTATTGAAGAAGCGCGCAACATTCCGCGTTCGCCAAAAGCCGAAGTATACGCACAAATCGAAGCAGATTTATTGGCTGCAGCTGCTGTTTTGAACCCAACAGCTGCCCAAAAAGGCCGTGCAACAAGAGGTGCAGCGAAAGCCCTTCTTGGTAAAGTATACTTGTATCAAAACAAATTTACTGAGGCCGCTGCCATTTTTGAAGAAATCATAGATTCTGGCCAATACAGCCTTTACCAAGACTACAGCCAGCTGTTCAGTGTCGCTGCAGAAGGCAATCCTGAAACCATTTTTGATATCGAATATACAGGTTTAGAAGGTGGTAGCTACGGTTGCTTGGTTTGCTTGGAAGGCAACGCTGCCGTTGGTTTTCAGGGTATTCGCCAATACACCGGGCCTGTTTACGGCGACGGCAACTCTTATAACTTGCCAACAGCTGAACTCTACGCGGCGTTCTCACCAATTGACCCGCGCCGTGCAGCGACCGTTTTAGACATCGAAGCATTTATTGCCGCCCAACCAAACCCTGCCTCTATTACCTATGCAATTGGTGCTGGCGGACACACCGGCTATTACAACAACAAATACATCAAGCGCCAAGGTGAAATTGGCTTGCCAGACAACGACCTCACCAGCCCAGTGAACTACCGTGTTTTGCGCTATGCAGACGTGTTGCTTATGGCTGCTGAAGCAAATTATCAGATTGGCAACGCTTCAAGAGCAACCCAATTAGTCAATCAAATTCGCCAACGTGCAGGTATCCCTGGGGCCTCTGTAAACAGCATTGAAAAAGTGTATTTAGAGCGTCGCCTTGAACTTTCTGGCGAAGGACATCGCTTTTTTGACCTCGTTCGCACCGGCCAGGCCGCACAATATATCCCTGGATTTGT
>CANHBA010000177.1 GCA_947458985.1 Flavobacteriales bacterium | reverse complement strand
TTTTAACTTTGCACGAAGATACAATCAAAATGGTCTTTCCTCAATTCAGAAAACTCGAGAATGGCAGGTCGTTGTATAAAATTACTTCAGCCAATCAATTTATAGAACTACAACAGATCGGTTCCAAATGGTTTTCCTACGCATTTGCAGTGCAGCAATTTCCTGATTTATTGCGCATTCAAGACATGCTCCAAGGAAATGCAGCATTCGTTGTCATCGATGAAGCCGAATACCAAGCCATTTTTACTCAACTTTAAACAATCGCACCTTACAAATCGTTACTTGTCCATGAAAAACACAGCACTCATCACCGGCGCGTCGTCCGGAATCGGAAAAGAATTTGCACGTATCCATGCTTCCAAAGGAGGAGATTTGATTCTAGTAGCAAGAAGAAAAGATTTGCTCGATAGCTTAAAAGAAGAACTCGTTCAAAAATACAACGTCGCGGTTCAAGTCATTCAAAAAGACCTCAGCGTGGTGGGTTCTTCCCAAGAATTGTACGATACAGTGACGCAAAACGGTTGGCAAGTTGACTACCTTTTTAACAATGCAGGTTTTGGCGGAAAGGGTGCCTTTTTAGACCGCGACCTCGAAGCTGACGTTGAAATGGTGCGCCTCAATGTCATGGCGCTGCTCAAGCTGACGCATTTGTTTGGCAAAGACATGAAAGCCAGAGGAAATGGCAAAATTTTACAAACGGCCAGCACCGCAGGGTTTTTACCTGGCCCTTATCAAAACACCTATTTTGCCACCAAAGCTTTTGTGGTATCGCACACACAAGGTTTGGCGCATGAGCTCAAAGGAAGCGGCGTAACCGTTACCGCACTTTGCCCTGGGCCAGTTGCAACCGAATTTGCAAAAGTTGCAGGCTTTGGAGGTTCTAAAATGTTCGATGGCGCAGCAAGTGCAGCTCAAACTGCCCAAAAAGGATACCGTGCCATGGAGCAGGGCAAAGTGATTTGCATTTCCGAGTTTCAATTCACGTTCTTGATCAAAGTGCTCATGCCTTTTCTTCCGCAAAGCATGACCGCTGCAATCATTGCCAAAATGCAGCAATCTTAATACTTTTCTTTGTAGCTTTGCCCTATGCTGAGCATTCCACTTTTTTTAAGCGACGTCGCTGGCTCTGAGGTCATCGTTATTGTCTTTGTGGTCCTGATGTTTTTTGGCTCCAAGAGTGTCCCCGGCATAGCCAAAACGTTAGGGCAAGCGCTGTATCAAATCCGCAACGCATCCAACGATCTCCAGCAAGAAATCCGCAAGTCGGGTCAAGAAATGAAATCTGAGCTCAACCTCGAAGGCATTCTCAAAGAAACCGAAGAAGCCCTCGTGCAACCGCTCGATCAAATGACCACCGACATCGACAACACCATTCACTACGGCAGCATGCCCAAGCAAGTGAAACAACAAGTAACCGCAGGTAATCCTGTCGAGGATAACGAATCAAACCCCACCGCATGATACAAGTAGGCATCATTATGGGCAGCAAATCTGACTGGCCAATTATGCAAGAAGCGCAAAAAATTCTCAACGAATTTGGTATAGAATCTGAAGCTGAGGTAGTCTCTGCGCACCGCACACCAGAAAAGATGTTTACCTACGCCAAGGCTGCGGCGGGTCGTGGCATCAAAGTGATCATCGCCGGAGCCGGTGGTGCAGCACATTTGCCAGGCATGACCGCCTCCATGACTTCCTTGCCTGTAATCGGTGTTCCTATTAAATCTTCTAATTCAATAGACGGCTGGGATTCCATCCTTTCCATCTTGCAAATGCCCAATGGCATTCCTGTTGCTACAGTTGCACTAAACGGCGCTAAAAATGCAGGTTTGTTGGCAGCGCGCATTCTTGGCGCGTTTGATCCACAGCTTCAGGCAAAATTAGATGCCTACATGTCCGACATGGCGCAGCAAGTGCTAGACGCCAAACTGTAATTTCTAAAAACATTCTTATTGCGGAGTGCCTTCTCGATTTTATTCGTAGAGTAGGTACTTGCTTCGCGTATGCAAAAAATCGTCGAGCCCGGGCTTCCATGTGGCCCTAATTTCTCTGGCAGACCAACCTTTGTCTAGTTGTTCTTTTAAAGTAGCAGTGCCTGCTAGGCGGTTGAAAAATGCGCTTTGGTCGATAAATACATTGGTGTCGCCGAGCAGTTCTTTGGCTTCGATGAGGTAATTCAGGTTGATTTGATAAGGTCTTTTGCTCTGCGTAAGTTCAATGCCTTGGCAAATTTTATTCATGTGTAGGGGCGTTTTCGCGCCAATGGTTGGAATAGGCATGAATTGATAGCTGCCAACCGGGAATTTGGGATGTCCGTATATTTCGAAAGGTTTGTCGGTGCCGCGGCCTACGCTAACCGTGGTGGCCTCAAATAAGCAAAGACTAGGATACAACGCAATGGCGGCGTCGGTGCGCAAATTAGGAGAAGGCGCCACCGGAAGGCTGTACGGCAGTTTGTGTTTGTAGTTTTTGCAAGGAATGACCCAAAGTTGGCAGCGTTTGCCATCGTGCAACCAGCCTTCGCCGTTGATCATCATGGCGTATTCGCCGATGGTCATGCCGTAGACAATTGGCACGGGGTGCATTCCGACAAATGATTTGTACTGCGATTCTAGAACCGGGCCATCAATGTAGTGTCCATTGGGGTTGGGGCGATCTAGTACCACCATTTGTTTGTTGTTGTCGGCGCAGGCCTCCATGACGTAATGGAGGGTAGAAATATAAGTGTAAAAACGCACCCCGACGTCTTGGATGTCGTAAATAACGATGTCTACATCGGCAAGTTGTTGGTCGGTTGGTTTTTTGTTGGAACCATAAAGCGAAACCAAGGGAAGGCCTGTTTTGTCGTCGGTGCTGTGGCCGATGTGCTGGCCGGCATCGGCATCGCCTCTAAAGCCGTGCTCAGGGGCAAAAACTTTAACAACATTAAGTTTTAAAGAAAGTAGGGTATCTACCAAATGAACGCCTTTCACCACCGATGTTTGGTTGGCTACCACCGCAATGCGCTTTCCTGCCAAAGAATCGACAAAAAGATGCAAGCGGTCAATGCCGAGTTGCGGTGCAGCAAGGTTTGGTTTTTGCTGCGGCGTAATTTCGGCGTGACCTATTACGGCGTTAGACTCCTCTTCAATGACGATCGTTTCGGCAAAATGAACAGGCGCAGGTGTGAAAGCCTTTGCAGGAAATAAGCCACATGAGTTGAGCAAAAATGAGAGCAGCGCAATAGAAGCCAAAACCTTTGTGTATTTTTGGACTTGTAAACTTTTTAATTTGTCATTTGAGCGCTTCATATCTTCTAGGCTGATTCGTCAAAAGCACCTCGGGCTTCGGGTATCGAGGCCTGTGCTTCGGATTTCAGTGGTGAGCATTGCGCTTGCGATATTAGTCAATTCCTTGACTTTAGCTATCGTGCGCGGTTTTCAGCAAAAAATCAAGGACAAAATTACGGGTTTTAATGCTCCACTTTTCATTTCTAAGGCCGGATCTGCACATATTTTTGAAGCGGAGGCCCTCGATCGCCGCATTCCATTTCTTCCTGAACTCGCACAAATACCCGGTGTGAGCGCTATTAGCCCCGTTGCTTTTAAGCCCTTACTCATGCAGTCGCCGCGTTTCAACGACACCATCCAAACCGCCAATGGCAAAGATTCGCTGGTGCAACGCCAAGACATGCTCGGCCTCATGTTGAAAGGCGTAGATGCGCAATACGACTGGTCGTTTATCCGTTCACATTTAGTGCAAGGGAGGCTGGTGAAGCCACAAAATAACAATGAAGTATTACTTTCATTGACGTCAGCCAATAATTTGAATATCAGGTTAAATGATGAGGTTTCTGCCTATCATATCAAGCAGCAACCGCTTTTGAAAAAACTCAAAGTTGTCGGGATCTACAATACCGGTTTTTTGGAGTACGATCAAAAACTAGTCTTCGGAAATTTAGCATTGGTACAGCAAATGAGCGACAACGGCACTAAAATTTCACTACGCCCTAAGCTCAATGGCAAAGCCGAGTTTTTAATTTCTG
>CANHBA010000176.1 GCA_947458985.1 Flavobacteriales bacterium | reverse complement strand
TGTGTTTGATGCAACTACTTATAGAAAATCCTTGCTTTTTAAACAAGCCATCGACGAAAAACACGAAGCCAATTTTGGAGTGTATCAGTATACAAAATAAGAACTTACTGAGCAAGTAATGCTGTGGTTGCCAAAAGCGCTGCGGTTTCAGTTCTGAGTCTAAAAGCACTCATTTCAACTGCTTGGTAGCCAGATTGAAGTGCCGTAGTTATTTCTGCAGGAGAAAAATCGCCCTCCGGACCAATTAAAAAAGGCAAAGAGCTTTTCAAGCCGTTCATACCTATCTTCTCCCCCTCTTGACAGTGACCAAAATATCCTTTTGGATGATTTTGAAGGAAATTCTCAAAACGTATTGGCCCTTGAAGTTCAGGTAAATAGAATCTTTTGGATTGCTTCATGGCTGCAATGGCTATTTTTTCGAGGCGCTCCATATTGACTTGCTTTCGCTCACTATGTTCACATAATAAAAAAGTCAGTTGAGACAAGCCCAATTCAGTTGCTTTTTCAAGATACCATTCTATGCGGTCCATGTTTTTGGTTGGCGCCATAGCAAGGTGCAAAGGTGAGGTCTTTTCATGAAAAATACTGGATTCTATGCGTAGGAACGAACGCTTTGGATGTGCGTCTTCAAGTACGGTAAAAGCTTGTAAGCCCTTTCCATTGATCAGTTCAATAGGCGCGCCTACTTGCATGCGCAATACCTTTACGCAATGTTTAGATTCTTCTTCGCTTAATTGATAGTGAGTTTGCCCACTTTGCAGGCTTGGTGCATAGAAAGTACTCATGCGTACAAAATTTGGAAAACCAACTCTTTGAGTAATTCAGGGCCAGACATTTGACTATTGCCCATCCCTTTTGCCTTGAGGTCGTAGTCGTGGAGCAGCGCAATAATTGCAGCGATTTTCTTAGGGTCGTAGTTTGGGCGATTGGCGAGTAATTCGCCCGCTACAAAAGGATGAACCCCAATACTGCTGGCAATGCCCTCTCTGGTTTTGTTGGGCGTAAAATGCACGCGCATCAGCTGTGAGAAATACTTAAACAAGGCCGGAACAATAACGACGAGCTCACCTGCTTTGGGGTTATACTCAAAATACTGAACAATCTTAAAGACTTTATCTGCTTGTTTTTGCGCTACGGCATTGACCAACTCAAAAATATTGTAGTCTTTTGATATACCGATGTGTTGCTCAATGTGCTGCTCATTTATACTGGCATTTGGCCCTAAAATGATGCGAAGCTTTTCAATTTCGTTGGCGATGCGCCCGAGGTCGGCACCTAAAAATTCAGCCAAAAGCATGGTCGCTTTTCCGTTGATTTGGAGACCTTGTGTTCTGACGTATTTGGCAATCCAGTCGGGAAGTTGGTAATCGCGGATTTTGTCAGATTTGAAAATGAGGCCATTCTTTGCAAAATTTTTGAGTATTTTTTTGCGGGCGTCGTAAGATTTGTGCTTGTAACAAACTAAAAATATAGTTGTTGGGCTTGGTGCTTCTGTGTAGGCTTCTAGGGCCTCTAGGTGTTTGAAGTCTTGGGCCTCTTTTAAGATGACCAAACGGCGCTCTGCCATCATTGGATAGGCTTTGAGCTCGCTTTGCAGCGCCAAGAGCTCGGCGTCTTTGCCGTAGAGAATGGTTTGGTTGAAATCGCGCTCGTGCTCCTCTAAACATTGCTTTTGGATCGCGTCTGTAATGAGGTCAATGTAATAGGTTTCTTCGCCGTGTAAAAAATACAGCGGAGCAAACTTTTTGGCTTGTATGTCTTTGATGATTAAGCTAGCGTCCATGGATGTTTTTCCCAGATTTGGACGAGTTCAACAAGGGTGTCAATGGCTTTTTCCATGTCTTGTACACTCACGTATTCTAATTTGGAATGGATGGCCATTTCACCGGTGAATATATTCGGACAAGGTAGACCCATAAATGAAAGACGGGAGCCGTCGGTACCACCACGAATAATGGAGCGTTTAGGATTTAAACCAGCTTTGCGCATGGCTTCTTCGGCGTAGTCGGCAACAAAAGGAACACCCACAAGTATTTCTTTCATGTTGCGGTATTGTTCTTGAACACTGAGTTCAAAACGCGCACCTGGATAGGACGCCACAACTTTCTGGGCGAGCACTTCCAGAATTTGCGGGTAGGTTTCCATGAGTTGGGTGTCGTGGTCGCGGAGGATGAGTTGAACAGTTGCTTTCTCTAGGCCACCTTCAATTGAAGTAGGATGCACAAAGCCTTCGCGGTGCTTGGTGGTTTCTGGCGACCATTTTTCTTTAGGAAGTGCTGCAACAAATTCTGAAGCAAGTTTGATGGCATTGACCATTTTGCCTTTTGCATAACCTGGGTGGGCACTCACACCGTGAAAAACGAGTGTGGCGGCATCTGCAGAAAATGTTTCGTCTTCGATGTCGCCCAATGGGCCACCGTCGAGGGTGTAGCCGAAATCGGCATTTAATTTTTGCATGTCGAGCTGCTCTACACCCCTTCCAACTTCTTCGTCAGGTGTAAATAGAATGCGAATTGGACCATGCTTGACTTCTGGATGCGCCATTAAAAATGCGGCAAGCTCCATGATGATGGCTACGCCAGCTTTGTCGTCGGCACCTAAAAGCGTGAGCCCGCTAGCCGTGATGAGGTCGTCGCCGATTTTTTGAAGTAGATAAGGATGGTTTTCTGTGCGCAGTACCTGATTGGTGTCATCGGGTAAGGTGATGGGTGCGCCAGTATAGTTTTGGTGTAAAATAGGCTTTACGTTGGTTCCGCTGCAGTCTGGTGCGGTATCCATGTGCGAACAAAAGCAGATGGTGGGCAATGGTTGGGGCACATTAGAAGGAATGGTTGCAAATACATAAGACCACTCGTCTATTTCTACATCTTGCAAACCTAATTTCTGTAATTCGGCATGTAAAATTAAAGCGAGGTCGCGTTGTTTGGCACTTGAAGGAAACGTACTTGAGTTAGGGTCTGCGGTGGTGTCTATTTGAACATAACGCATGAAACGCTCCGCCACATTGTATTTTGTCGACATGAATTTGTTTTAGTCAAAAATACAAAGAAAAGCGCAATTGTCTTATGGAATCAGGCTCCTTAACTCTTGAAGTTCGGCAACTTTTTGTGCGCTGCCTACTTGTTGAAAAGCATAGATCAAGTTAGAGAGCATGCGCTTCAAAATTGCTGAATTTGAGCAGGGTTCAAAATGACTGCGGTCGGGCTGTAAATGAATGCCTTGAATAAAGGCCGTGATTTCCGCAGCGTCAAAAATACTCCCTTTGGCAAAGGCATTGATATAAAACAACACACCGTAATTATCTTCCTGCTGAAGCCCGAAGGAAGAATGCTTGCTATCCATATAAGCCAATACAAAATGAATGGGCAAGTTAACGCCGTAAATAGGCAGGTCTAAAGACTGGGCAATCACGCTATAGAGAAGGCACAAACTCAGCGGATTTCCCTTTCGACTTTCCAATACATTATTGACGTAAGAGTTTGTGGGAGTATGGTAGTTCTGACCATCGCCACGGAACTTATGCATGCCAAAAAAGATGCGATTGAAAATCTTAACTTGTTCAAACGCGGTTTGATGGTCATTGAGTTCAAGCCAAATATCGCGGCGAATCGCTTGAATGCGCTCGTGCAAAATGGCTTCATCTAAACCAGGATATTGGAATTTCGCAATGATGATTGCCCCGCTCAATAAATCCTTATCTGGAGATTGCAACCAAGCACTCAATTGACTTTTGACGGTTTCAAATTGGATGTCGTGAATGAGGTTTTCAATGCGGTCTTGAAAGAGCAAACCGTAGTAATCTTGCTCCCAAGACTGTTCCAATACGGGCAATACTTCAGTACCAAACTTCATGAGCTCATCCCGAACTTGTCGATAGACTAATTCATCGGGATCATCGATGAGGCGAACCAAGGCTTGTATTGTTGCATTTGCATCCATTCGAGACAAAAATAGACGCTGAATTCACATGGGTAGCAGGCCTTCAATATCTTTTTCAAGGGTCAAGTGTTAATTCAGTGTAACC
>CANHBA010000175.1 GCA_947458985.1 Flavobacteriales bacterium | reverse complement strand
TGGAATCATCTTTGAAACGTCTTTTTTGAGTATTTCTTGGGCGCAGGTGCTAGCCATAGCCTCGGTTGTTTTACTTACTTATTCCAATGCGCGCGGGGTACAAAATGGAAAAATGATTCAGTTTGTATTCACTTTTGCAAAGTTATTTGCGTTGGGCGCACTCATTGTTTTAGGCATTTATATTGGCTCAAAAACCAATGTATTTTGCAGTTAATTTTACTGATGCTTGGAAGGCAACCCGTACAGTTGTATCGAGCGGAGGTGACAAAGTTTTTCAAATTCCATTAACAGGTTGGGCACTAGCGGGTGCCTTAGGCGCTACAATTATCAATTCTTTATTTTCTGCCGATGCCTGGAACAACGTTACCTTTATAGCCGGAGAAATCCAAGACCCCAAAAAAAATATACCTAAAAGTTTGTTTTTCGGCACTCTAATCGTGACGGTCATTTACGTATTAGCCAACATCGCCTATCTTGCCTTATTGCCAGTTAATGGAAGCCCAGATGGCCTCAATCCGATCGACCAAGGGATGCTTTTTGCCAGTAATGATAGAGTAGGGGCTTCTGCTGCATACGTTATTTTCGGCGATGCTGGTATTCTTTTAATGGCGGGCCTCATCATGGTTTCTACTTTTGGTTGTAACAATGGTTTGGTTTTGGCAGGTTCGCGTTTGTTCTACGCTATGTCTAAAGACGGACTTTTCTTCAAAAGTGCAGCCCAGCTCAACTCGAACGGTGTTCCGGCACGCGCACTCTGGATCCAATGCGCTTGGGCTAGCGTTCTCTGCTTGTCAGGTAAGTACGGCGACTTGCTTACTTACAGCACCTTCGCTAGCTTGTTGTTCTATATCATCACCATTTATGGTATTTTTAGACTTCGCAAATTAGAACCTGATACGCCAAGACCCTACAAAGCTTGGGGATACCCGTATATTCCTGCGCTTTACATTGTACTTACACTCGCCATTTGTATCGATTTATTGATCTACGATTTTCGTAATGCAGGCATGGGCTTATTTATCGTTCTTTTGGGCATTCCGGTATATTACTTAATCGAGTCAAAAAGAAAGCCTCTCTAGCCAATAAGGCCAGTAAGTTCTCGTTGAGGCTTACATGAAAAAACCATTTGTCATTTTCTCCAAGCGCTTAGAGCGGGGCACTCTTATTTGGCTTTGTGTTTGCGTTTTGGTCATCTTCCTTCCACGTCTAGAAGCGTACTTCACAGAACCTGAACTCTCTTACGAGTGGACATACTTGCAAGAAAGTAAAGTCAAGCATGCATTCGTCGGGCGATACAATCCCTCTCTATACGCTTCATCACGTTTTAAGCCACTATGGAAGCGTTGTGCACCTCAATCCCTTGAAGCGTCCGATTGGCAGCGTTTAGGGCTCAGTTCTAAACAGGCAACATCCATGTTGCGTTACCGAGATAAGTATGGTTTTCATTCACTTGAGCAAATGCAACGAATTCGTGTATTACCTCTTGATTTATTAAACCTCATTGCCGATTCGCTGATTTTTGATCAACCAATTGAGAATGCCTCTTCAAAAAAGGTTAACGGCAAAGTGAAGGAAACCGAAAGTGTTATTCAAGAGAAGAAAGTTCAAAAATTAGACCTCAATTCAGCAACAGTAGACATGTTGGTGGCTTTGCCCGGTATTGGTCAGTATACCGCTGAAAAGATCATTGCTTACCGCATGCGCTTAGGAGGCTTTTTACAGCTAAATCAACTTTCTGAAATCAAAGGAATGAAGGCTGAGCTAATTGACAAAGCCAAACAATATCTGGAAATCAAAAAAGAGGTGGAAAGGCTGCCTTTAAATTCAATTACTTATGAAGTCCTCAAGCAACACCCTTATCTCACCTGGAATCAGGCGAACTCTATTATTAAGATGCGCAATCAAAAAGGCGGATTCAAAGAATTGAAAGAACTCAAAGAATCTGTATTAATTGATGAGGAGACATACAAAAAACTCTTGCCTTATGTATCTTTGTGATATGACAATTCAAGAGCAACTCAAGTCGGTGATCCGAGATGTACCTGATTTCCCTAAACCAGGTATCCTGTTTAAGGATATTTCTACCATCATGCTGAATCCTCAAGTTTCTAATGCTGTTCTAGATCATCTTGTTGCACATTACCAAGATGCAGGCCTAGACGCAATTGCCGGCATAGAAAGTCGTGGCTTCTTATTCGGATATCCTTTGGCCATGCGCCTAGGCATTCCTTTTGTACTCATCCGCAAAGAAGGCAAGTTGCCTTATGACAAGATCAAACATGCCTACGAACTCGAGTATGGGTCTGCAGTAATTGAAATGCACACCGACGCTGTCCAAGTAGGGCAGCGCGTACTCATTCACGACGACCTCTTGGCAACAGGTGGCTCAGCAGCAGCAGCAGCTACACTGATCGAAAAGAGCGGTGCAGTAGTGGCAGGCTTTGACTTTTTAGTGGCATTGTCGTTCTTAGATGGCGAACAAAAATTAGCTCCATTCAGCGAACAAATTTCATCAATTGTGAACTATTAAAACAATAGGAATGGCTTAACTTTCTCCCGAATAATTTCATCAACAACCATCATCAATCAACAACATGAGTACCTATTTTACGGAACAACAGCAATTACTAGCTCAAATGGTGCGCGACTTCGCAGAACGCGAAATCCGACCAAATCTCAAACACTGGGACGACCACGAAATTTTCCCCGTTGACGTCATGAAAAAAATGGGCGAACTCGGTTTGCTTGGCATTTTTATTCCAGAACAATACGGAGGTTCTGGTTTTGGCTACAACGAATACGCAACTGTGCTAATGGAACTCGGAAAGGTATGTGGCGGCGTTGGTTTGAGCGTTGCTGCTCACAACTCTTTGTGCACAGGACACATTTATTATCATGGCTCGGAGGCTCAAAAACAAAAATACCTTCCCAAACTAGCTAGCGGCGAATGGATAGGCGCTTGGGGCTTAACCGAAGCCAACACCGGCTCCGATGCCATGCGCATGAAAGCAACGGCCGTTCGCGATGGCGACCACTGGATTTTAAATGGTTCTAAAAACTGGATTACACATGGCCTTTCAGGCGATGTATCAGTTGTACTGATCAGAACAGGTGAATTGCTAGACAGCAAAGGCATTACTGCATTTATTGTCGAAAAAGGCACTCCAGGCTTTTCAGCTGTTAAAATCAAAGAAAAATTAGGTGTCCGTGCAAGTGAAACCGCAGAACTTATATTTGACAACGTTCGCATTCCAAACGAAAACGTTATTGGTGAAGTAGGGCAGGGTTTTGTGCAGGCCATGCAAATTCTCGACGGCGGTCGCATTTCAATTGCTTCTCTTAGTTGCGGAATTGCACGCGGTGCATTCGAAGCCTCTGTTAAATACGCCAAAGAACGCGAGCAATTTGGACAGCCAATTGCACATTTTCAAGCCATCAGCTTCAAACTAGCAGATATGGCAACTCAAATTGAGGCCGCAGAGTTACTTACTTTTCAAGCTGCAGCTAAGAAAGATGCAAAAATGCCGGTCACCAAAGAAGGTGCTTTTGCCAAGTATTTTGCTTCGGAAGTTTCCGTAAAATGTGGCAACGAAGCCGTTCAAATTATGGGCGGATACGGCTATACCAAAGAGTATCCAGCCGAGAAGTTCTTGCGCGATTCAAAGCTCATGACCATAGGTGAAGGCACCTCTGAAATTCAAAAGTTGGTGATTTCTAGAGAAATTTTGAAATAATTTTGTAGAATTGAATTTCTCTCGTATCTTTGCGACCCTAAGTTTAAAACAAAGAAATTAAAGCATATGTTGATCATTCCAATTAAAGAAGGCGAGAACATCGAACGCGCATTGAAGAAGTACAAGAAAAAGTACGAAAAAACCAATGTGATGAAACAATTGCGTGGCCGTAAAGAATTCGTGAAGCCATCTATTTCTCGTCGTCAGGAAGTGATTCGCGCTGCTTACAAACAAGGAATGCAAAGCGCGCAATTGTAACCAATTGCTAAAAAATACGTATGGAAAGGAGCTTCGGCTCCTTTTT
>CANHBA010000174.1 GCA_947458985.1 Flavobacteriales bacterium | reverse complement strand
TAGACATCCGAACTAAACTCTGGGCCAAAAACTTAGAAAATCAGACCGGAATCGATGCCGAAATTTATGTAGGGGCCAATGTGTTTACGAAGAGTTTGTATTACGAACCTGTTTACGCGCCGCTTTTTTTGTCCAACGACACCCTTTATATTTTTGATTATCCAAAAGACATGCTGCGTGTTTATACCACAGATGGCCGCCTTTTGAAGTCTATTCCAATTTTCCATCATTACCACGCCAAGCAAAGTGGTTTTCAGAAAAACCTACAGCAAGACCGCAAATCAGGTAAAATTTATACGGTTTACGAGCAAGAAGGCCATGTGTATGTAGGACTTCTTGATTTGAAAACTGGTGTTGTAGTTCAGAAAGTGAAGCTCGCTTTTCGCTATGTTGAAAAGGTGAGGGTTTATGACAACCAGGTCTATTTTGTCTATAGACCTTTTGAATCGACACAAAAGAAATTCCTTTACAAGCAAAAATTACCCGTCAGAGCCAACTAAGGGTGTAAAATCAGTTGAATTGAAACGGGAAGGTGATCAGAATAGCCACCTAAATATTTAGGGCCTGCATAAGTTCGGTTCGGAACCGTTTGCCCCTTGTATTCCGATAGTAAATAAGGGAAGTCATGAATTTTACCACTTTCTGTTTGAACCTGAATTTTGCCAGTGAAAGCATTTGGAGAAACAAACATGTGGTCGAGTACATCCCACTCATTTTTATAGTTGTAAGAGCCGCCAAAACGTCCGCTCTCCTTAGTGATTTGAGGTGTCAACTTAGAAGCAATAAGTTGTGGTCCAGCATCTTTAGGATGATCATTTAAATCCCCCATTAAGATGATTTTTGCTTTTGGGTCACTTTTTTGAATGGAGTCTATGAACTGCCCTGCCATTTGCGCGGCCATGAGTCGGCGCGGCGCGCTTTCGTCGGTACCACCGCGGCGGCTAGGCCAATGATTGACCATCACGTATAAGTTTTCTTTTTTGTATTGGTATTTAGCCCAGATGATGTCTCTAGAAGTAGGTATGGTATCGCCAGGTAAAGTAAAGCGGATGTAGCCCGATTTTTTGAGCTGCAGGACATCTTTTCTGTAAAGCATGCCGACGTCTATGCCGCGCGCGTCTGGGCTGTCGTAATGAACGATTCCGTAACGTTTGTCATTGCCAATGAGGTCGGTCAAGACACTTTTGTTTTCGATTTCACAAACACCCATAACCATTGGCATGTTGAGCGCCGCCATCACTTGCCTGATGTGTTCAAGCTTGGCATTGTATTTTTCCGTATTCCACTTGCTTTCTGCATCAGGTAAAAACTCGGCGTCGTCGTTTGCGCCATCGATGGTATCAAAGAGGTTTTCGACGTTGTAAAAAGCTACCGTTTGAATTTGTTGGGCTTGCGCCAGTGTTTGGTATCCGAGTAATAGGATGATGAGTAATTTTTTCATGACGGTCTATTTTATATCGCTCGTTCTTTTTTATTCATTTAAAATTCTTATTACCAACTGCCGCCTGAGCCGCCGCCGCCAAAGCTTCCGCCGCCGAAGCCACCAAAGCCCCCGCCTCCGCTGCTGCCAGATGAGCCACCTCCAAACCCGCCTCCAAAACCGCCAAAGTAAAAGAAGCCTGGTCCGCCGCGTCGGCCGCCAAAGGTAGTGCCACCGCCGCCACCTCGCTTGATCAGTAAGAAGAGGATGACAAGGATAAATACCAAAGAAAATGCACCGCGCGCCCAATTTTCCTTTCGTAGGCTTTTGCGGTAGCTTTTTTCATTGATTTCGCCTTTTGCAAGCTTGAATAGGACGTCTAGTGCGTTGTTGATGCCCTGGGCGTATTGGTCTTTTTTAAATGCTGGGAGTATTTCGTGTTGCACGATGTCGTGGCAACTGAGATCGGTTATAGCGCCTTCTAAACCGCGTCCAGCTGCTATATAAACCTGCCTTCCACCGTTTTCTTGGGTGGGCTTGATCAAAAACACCAAGCCGTTGTCTTTGTCTGCTTTGCCAACACCCCATTTTTCACCTAGTTCGGTGGCGTAATGCCAAGGTTCGTCTTCGTTGATGTCGTCTACAATGACAATAGTGATTTCATTGCTTGTTTCTTGCTCAAACGCATCTAGCCTTTGCTCAATTTGCGCTTCGTCTGCGGCACTTAAAATACCGACTTCAGAAAAGTTATTTAAAAATCGGGGAGGAGAGGAAGGGCTAGGATATTGCGCAAAAAGCTGCAGTGCCCAGCAAGATATTACAACTAAAAATAGGTAGCTTTTTTTCATCCGAAGCTGATTTGGTTGGGCAACTCGTTTTGATCATTCGCTTGCGGCGGAAAAAACTGAGCGAGTTGAATACCTGCTTCGGTAATGCCTGCGCAAAGCCCTTCGGCTAAGCGGCCCTCTTTGAAGTTGGCCAGCATGAGGTCTCGGGTGCTGTCCCAGAAGTTGTGGCTGACGCAAGCATTGATGCCTTCGTCGCCGATGATAGCTAGCTTGCGATCGGCGTAAGCTACATAAATCAGAACGCCATTGCGCGCGGCAGTGGCTTGCATGTCGAGTTGGTCAAAAATATCGATGGCGCGTGCCACGGCATCGGTTTTACACTTGGCTTCTAAGTGCACGCGCAATTCGCCACTGGTGGCTGCTTCAGCTGCTGCGATGCAGTCCTGGACCTTTTGTTGTTCGAGGTTGCTGAGCATTAAAACTTCACCTTTGGTGCGTCTTCTGAGCCGGCAGCAGCTACAAATCCTTCTTTTCTTGGGAATTCTTCGCTGTTTAAGAAAAAGCGCGCAAAGAAACCGCGGATATGGGTATTGTATTCCTTCACGGATTCGTTGTAGCGGTCTCTTTCTGTTTTGATGCGGTTTTCAGTACCTTCTAACTGACCTTGAAACTGACTAAAATTTTCAGTTGAGCGAATTTGCGGATACGCCTCGTAGGCCAAATTAATAGCGGTATTGATTTTGCGGCCCATGAGTTCGAGGTCTTGTGGTGTTTTGGCACCAACAATACCTGCGCGCGCTTGTGTCACTTGGGTAAGGATGTCTTTTTCGTTTTGAGCGGCACCTTTGACGGTTTCCAATAGATTTGGAATGAGGTCGGCACGGCGTTGGTAAGCAGATTGTACGTTGGCGAATTTTTCATCGAGCCCTTCTTGAAGGCCCACAGCTTTGTTGTAAAGATTGTAGTAGCCTAAGAAGACAAAGAGGAGTAGGGCGCCGATAGCGGCCAATACGACATAAATTGGTTTCATTTTTTACGGAATTAAGTGTTCGGGTGCTTGTTAGCAAATTGTGTTCCAAGTTACTAAAATGACAGATTGTCAGTGTGTTTTTCTTGCTTTTTTATTTGTTGATAACTTTTGATTATAAATTAATCATTTTATTGATTGAATATTAATCAATATTGTTAATTTTGTAGCACCAACCAATCGAACTTTTATTGTTTTACCCTTTAACTGACAGTACCTATGGCTACGCGTCGTTCGATTGTTCATATGGACCTCGACACCTTTTTTGTTTCCTGTGAGCGCCTTCTAGACAGCCGCTTAAATCAAAAACCTATTCTCATTGGCGGCACCAGCGAGAGGGGCGTAGTGGCCTCTTGCAGCTATGAAGCCCGGCGTTTTGGCGTGCGCTCTGGCATGTCCATGAAAATGGCTAAAGAGCGTTGCCCAGAAGCCATCTGCATCAAAGGCAACACCCAAACCTACACCAAGTTTTCTCGCATGGTGACCGAAATCGTTAAAGAAGTGTCTCCGGTTTACGAAAAAACCTCCATCGACGAATTCTACATCGACTTCACCGGCATGGATCGCTTTTTTGGTATCTGGACCTACGCCTCTGAGTTGCGCTCGCGCATCATCAAAGAAACCGGGCTACCCATCTCCTTTGGTTTGTCCGAAAACAAAACGGTTTCTAAAGTGGCCACCGGCGAGGCCAAACCCAACAACCAGCTCCATATTAGCTACGGCTTAGAAAAAGACTTTTTGGCGCCGCTATCCGTTCAAAAAATCCCGATGGTAGGCCCCAAAACCTTCCAAACACTCTGTAGTTTAGGC
>CANHBA010000173.1 GCA_947458985.1 Flavobacteriales bacterium | reverse complement strand
TTGGAATCTTTACCCTAACCCGGCAAATGAAACCGTTTGGATCGACGCCAATGACCAAAAAATCACAAGCCTCGAGATTTACAATCTACAAGGTCAACTCGTTTGGAACCTCAATGAAACAGCTTCACAAGTTGCCGTATCGCTGACTGATTTCCCTTCTGGAACCTATTTGGTAAAAGCCCAGATTGGAGCAGTTGTCGAAACTAAAAAAATGACAGTCATCAAGTAATCCACCCTTTTTAACTGCCATAGAAAGCCGCTTTTAGGAGCGGCTTTTTTGTGTCGTTTTATGCTAAAAAAATGCAAATTTTCAGCTGATTTCTATAAGCATGCACCGTCGAAGTTTTCAGAAATTTGACTTGTAACAATACCGTTGCAGTCAAACAAAAAGAAACATGAAAACAAACGAACAATTACAAAAAGACGTGCAAGATGCCATCAAATGGCAACCATTGCTCAAGGCCGCTGAAGTGGGCGTTACCGCTAAAGATGGTGTGGTTTCATTAACAGGAATCGTCAGCAGTTTTACCAAAAAATTAGAAGCCGAAAAAGCTGCTAAAGGTGTTTTAGGCGTGAAAGCTGTTGTAGAAGATATCCATGTCAAATTTGCCAATGATATCAATAAAACAGATTTGGATTTAGCCAATGAAGTCTTGAGTGGCATGAAATGGAATTGGTCTGTTCCAAACGACACCATCCAAGTGAAGGTTGAAGACGGTTGGGTATCTTTAGATGGCGCTGTAGAATGGAACTACCAAAGAGACGCAGCTAAAAATTGCGCAAGCGATTTAATCGGTGTCAAAGGTGTAATTAATAATATCAAGGTCAATTCTTTGTCTGCCGATTTAGTAGAACAAGAAGCGATCGAAAAAGCCCTTTCCCGTAGCTGGATGATCGACGATCACAATATCCAAGTGAAAGTGAAAGGCAATAAGGTTGTCTTGCGTGGCGCAGTAGAATCTCTCTTTGAGAAGGACGAAGCAACGCGCTTGGCCTGGAATGCGCCAGGGGTCAATGAAGTAGACAACGAACTGGCTGTCGTGTATGATTTTTGAAGGAAAATCATACTATAGAAAAGGAGCAGTGCGGGCAACCGCGCTGCTTTTTTTGTAAACATAAATAGCTTACGACCTTCTGCTGTAGTTTCGTAAAAATTTACGAAAATGATGGTCTACATTCCTATTGCCCTATTTATTTTGGTCCTCTTCATCCTTTTGGCCACTTACACCCAAATCAAAGACAACCGCCAAGAACTTGCTACGGCACTTCGTCAAAATAGGGAAGAGCTCAGTGCGGGCCTTGACCGCCTTACCCTCAAATTAGATGAAAAACTCATGCTCATTTCCGATGGCCTCAACAAAAACGCCAAAGACAACCGCGATGAGCTCACTGTAGCACTCAAAAACTTTTCGGAAACGATGTCTCACAAGCAAGGCGAGCTAATGAAGTCAACAGAAGAAAAGCTCGAAAAAATGCGCGAAACCGTCGACGAAAAGCTCCACAAAACACTTGAAGAGCGCTTGGGGCAATCCTTTAAATTGGTTTCTGATCGGCTTGAGGCTGTGCAGAAAGGTTTGGGCGAAATGCAAACTTTAGCCAATGGCGTGGGTGACCTCAAAAAAGTGCTCAGCAATGTCAAAACAAGGGGGGTGCTCGGAGAAATTCAATTAGGCAATATCTTAGAACAAATTATGGCGCCCGAGCAATACGCTGCAAACGTCAAGACCAAAAAAGGCTCCAATGAGCACGTAGAATTTGCCATCAAACTCCCGGGCAAAGACGACTATGGCCAGGAAGTCTATTTACCTATCGACGCTAAATTTCCGCAAGAAGACTACGTGCGCCTACAAACCGCCTACGACACCGCCGACCTTACAGGCATAGAAAGCGCTAACAAAGCCCTCGCCAACAGCATCAAGAAATTCGCCAAAGACATCCGCGACAAATACATCGACCCGCCTTACACCACCGATTTTGGCATCATGTTCTTGCCCATTGAAGGTCTTTTTGCCGAGGTAGTACGCCAGCCAGAACTCGTGGCGCTTTTGCAGCGCGAATTCAAAATAATTGTCACCGGCCCAACCACTTTGGCCGCCATGCTCAATAGTTTGCAAATGGGATTCAAGACCCTCGCTATTCAAAAGCGCAGCAGCGAAGTTTGGCAAATTTTAGGCGCCGTTAAGACCGAATTCACCAAATTTGGAGGTGTCCTAGACAAAGCCCGCAAGAAAATCTCTGAAGCCGACAACGAACTTGAAAAATTAGTCACCACCCGCACCAATCAGCTCATGTCGAAGCTCAGAAAAGTTGAAGAGTTGCCAACTTCCGAAAGCAGTGCTTTGCTAGATGGCCCAATAGATTTGATGGAGGAGGATTAATTACGCCTCTACCGTACTTGCCTTCTTGGACTGGCGATACAAGAAACTCTCATAGATGAAACGCTTGGCAAAGCGCACTTGCTTGTCGGCATTGATGAGCTTTTTGTACACATTGGCATTGACGCCAAAATACTCATAGCAAGAACCATCTGTGAAGGTGATTTCCAACAAAAGCCCTTTGTGGCGATAATCGGCAATACCGCACTCGTTAATGGTGCGTTGGTAGTCTGGCAACTGCGCAGCTTTGGTTTCGGGTGCAATGCTCACTAAGAAATGATAACCGTCTACAACTTGGCGGCCCATTTCTTCGGCTTGTTCTTTGAGCGGGTCGCCGTCCTGAAATTTATCTGGGTGCCATTGCTTCACGAGGCTGCGGTAAGTCAGTTTGAGCTCAGACAAGACAATCGGTTTGTCTATGCCAAATAATTTTTTGTATTCGTTGATACGTTTCATGGAGAGAATTAAGCCCGCAAAGGTAGTGATATTAATGCTTTAGCCAAACCAACTGAACTTCTTCGGGTTCCTGGAGCCTTTCGGCCAAGCGGTAATAGCGTTCGGCGAGTGTGGATAGGTAATCTTGGGCACGCTTGCCTTGGTCGTTGAGTTCTTGAATTTTGTCGATATTCCAAAATTTGACCAAATGGTCAATGATGTTGGCGTAATCTAGGCTGGTATAAACACCAATTTTTTGGGTGATACTCGCATAGCTGTGGTAAGTGTCGTGTTGGGTACCGAGGTCCATTAGGCTGGCCGGCATCACAATTTTTTTCTTCATCATGGTCATGAACGCCGAAAGGCCGCCATTGGGATCGATTTCCATGATTTTGCTCATGAAAAACTTGTAGGCGCGCTCGTGCAAGGCTTCTTCGCCGGCAATTGTATTGCAAATTTTGGTCAGGATGGTATCGCCAGCTTTGGTAGCTAGTTTGCCTGTATTGACATGCGAAATCTTGGTGGCGCGCTCCTGAAAAGACGTGTAAATGAGTCCGTAATACGGATTGGCGTCTGTCTTGAGGTCAATACCGTTGTGGATGAGTTGCTGGATACTTTGCTCCACTGCGCGCATGTCTACGCGACCGCTCAGATACAAGTACTTATTGAGTAAATCGCCATGACGGTTCTCTTCAGCGGTCCAGAGTCTAGACCAACGCACCCAAGGCCTCAAACTCGCCACGTTGCGCTCTTCATTGACCCCTTCCAACAAATTGAAAAAAGTCTGGTAGCTCGGCAGCGCCTCTTCGGTAATCATGTTGCCTATCAACGAAACCAAAACGGTATCTGGCAAATTGGCCATGCGTTGCTGCAGTGCTTTGATGGTATCAGGAAAGTCTTGCTGCGATAAATCGGGCAAAAAATCAGTGGGTTGCCAAGACTCCGCTGGCAAATTCATTTTGTCGTCAATGAAAGACCCGACTTCGGGCTCAATGGCTTTAAGTACTTCGAGTTGGTGTGGTAAAACCATTTTTGCGCCTTACAATAAAAGATACAAAAGTACGGCAATCTGAGAGAAGAATTGGGATAATGTTTGGCAACTTAATTTTTGAATAACGGCTTTTGTAGTGCTGTTTGTAGATCATATTGATACAAGGCCGAATGCCCGTACCCCACCATTCGTCTTCTTCATGTAGAACATGTTCTATTTCTTTACCGCTCAAGAACATCTTCTAAACAATTGATTATCTGTGTTGT